>NZ_JBHXKE010000019.1:0-59858 GCF_042722765.1 Kitasatospora sp. NPDC058406 | reverse complement strand
TCGGAGTTGTTTATAAGAGACAGGGACCCGGCCGCGGCCTCCCCCCCTCCCCCCCGGGGCCGCGGCCGGGCCGTCCGTCGCGGGCCTCAGCGGCCGGCGTCGGAGGCGCGGGTCATGATCTCCAGGTTGTGGCCGCTGGGGTCCTCGAAGTAGGCGCCGCGCCCGCCGTACCAGTCGTTGGTGCGGCCGGCGTGGCGGTGGAACGGGTCGGCCCAGAAGGTGAGCCCGCGGGCCCTGACCCGGTCGAGGATCTCGTCGAACTCCGTGTCGTCGACCAGGAAGGCGTAGTGCCCGGTGGTGATCGGGCCGTCGACCCGCATGACGTCGAGCGCGACGTCGTTGCTGAGCCGGACGATCTGGAAGGGCTCGCTGTAGACCGGGTCGGCGAGGCCCAGGATGTCGGCGAGGAAGCGCGCGGACTCCTTGTCGTCGCGCGCCGGAACGATCGTGTGGTTCAGCTGAACGGCCATGGAACGCTTCCCTCCGGGTGGTTCTGGACGTGCCACCGAGCGTAGGACTTCAAGTCCGCTTCACCTCAAGCATGTCGTAAACTACACGATGTAGTGCACTGCAAGGAGGTTATTCCGATGGTCGAACAGACCGCGACGGCACCGGTTTCGGCCACGCCGGACGCCACGGCGGCCCAGGCCGCCCCGGCGACACCGGCCACTCAGGCCGCCGGTCACCGCGGCATGCCGGAGAAGCGGGTGGCCATCGCCCGCGCCGCGCGCACCGTGTTCGGCCGCGAGGGCTTCACCCGCACCAGCGTGGACGCCATCGCCGCCGAGGCCGGCGTCTCCAAGCGGACCATCTACAACCACTTCGCCGACAAGGAGCAGCTGTTCCAGTCGGTGATCCTGGAGGGCGCCTCCACGGTGGCCGCCACCCAGGCGAAGATCGCCGACCGCCACCTTCGGAAGATCGTCGACCTGCGCGGCGACCTGATCGACTTCGGCCTGGACCGGGTCGGGTCGCTGACCACCTTCGCCGAGCACTGGGCCCTGGTCCGGACGATCGAGGCCGAGGCCCTGCACATCCGCCCGGCCGTCCTGGAGGCCTGGCAGGAAGCCGGGCCCCGCGAGACGCACCGGGTGCTCACCCACTGGATGACCGAGTTCGCCGACCGCGGGCTGCTGCTGGTGCCGGACCCGGACGAGGCGGCCCGCCACCTCAACCTGCTGACCTTCATCGCCGTCGCCCAACCCACCTTCTACGGTGCGATCCCGATGCCGGCGGAACGGATCGCCGAGGTCGTGGCGAGCGGGGTGACGGCGTTCCTCAAGGTGTACCGCGCCACCGGAGCGACCACGTGACCGGACGGACCACGCCGACCGCTCGACCGCTCGACCGCTTCACCAGCACGTGACCGCTTGACCGTTTGACCGCTTGACCGTCGAAGCCGCCAGGGGGGCCGCGCAGATGGAACTGACCGTCGTCGACGTCGTACCGGGAACGCCTGCGCTGACCCGCGACGTCGCACCGCTGATCGGCGCGCTGCGGCCGGCGCTCGGCCCGGACGGGTTCGTCGCGTTCGCCACCGAGGCGCACGGCCAGGGGCTGGTGTTCACGGCCGCGTACGACGCCCGCGGGCGCTGTCTGGCGGTGGCCGCGCACCGGGTGCTGGCCACCAGCCGGGGGCGGCTGTTCTTCGTCGACGACCTGGTGACCGCGCCCGAGGCCCGGTCGACCGGGGTCGGCGGGCGGCTCTTCGCGGTCCTCCGGGAGCGGGCCCGGGCCGCCGGCTGCGTGCGGATCGAGCTGGACTCGGGCACGGCCAACCACGGCGCGCACCGCTTCTACCACGCGCACCGGATGGCCGTGACCGCCCTGCACTTCGGCCTGGAGGTGTAGCCCGGCGGGTCGCGGCACAGGTGGCGGGGCAGGTCACGACCCGACCCGCCCCGACCCGCGTGCGCCGGGAGCGTACCGGGGCCGCCACCCGCCGCCCGACCGGCCGGCCGCTGATCTGTCAGGTCCACCACCGGACTTGACGGACCCGCCGGGCGACCTTTGACCCTCCCGCACGCCGCCGCCCAGGATTCCGGCCATGGGAGAAAACACCGCAGAAATCGCGCCCCTTTTCGCATCCCGCGCCGAGCTCCGGATTTCCGCCGGACCGGCCGAGGTCTATTCGGTGATCAGCGACCTCCCGCGCAGCGGCGAGTGGAGCCCGGAATGCCAGGGCGGCAGCTGGATCTCCGGCGAGCCCGGAGCGGTCGGTTCGGTGTTCCGCGGCGAGAACCTGCGCAGCCCGGACGTGGTCTCCTGGGCGCCGGTGGTCCGCGGCACCTGGTTCACCCACGCCGAGGTGCTCGCGGCCGACCCGGGCCGGACCTTCCGCTGGGCCATGCGGGACAGCGGCGGACGGGCCCAGGACAGCGTCTGGGCCTTCGACATCGAGGCCGACGGCGACGGCAGCCTGCTGGTGCACCACTTCAGGATGGGCACCGCCACCGAGGGGATCCGCGGGATCACCGCGGAGATGGACGCGGACGCGAAGCGTCGGTTCTTCGCCGAGTGGGGCGAGAAGGTGGCCGGGGACCTCGGCGTGACCCTGGAGCGGATCAAGCAGGTCGTCGAGAAGGGCTGACGGAGCCCGGGTGCCGTTCGCGGCACATCCCGGCCGCCGACCCGACCGCCCGTCCCCGACACCCCGCCCGGTCGCTCACGGCAGCCTTCCCGGCCGCCTCCCCACACCCCTCCCGGCCGCCTTCCCGGCCGTCTCCGGCCTCCGTGTGTCTGTGCACACCTCTGAACAGCGCTTGAAATGCCTTTCGATCCCCCCCTGAAAGAAAACCCGAAACCCACGAGAGGGCGGAACGGTGCTACTTCAGCGCATTGCCAACCGGGGCATCCGGCTGGGCACGCTCTTCGAGCGGGCCGCCGTCCGGAACGGCGCGAACGTGGTGATCCTCGACCACGACCTCGACATCGCCCCCGACCTGGGGCGGCGGGCCACCGTCGCCGAGATCGCCGACCTGGTCGACGACTTCGCGTCCCGGCTCTGGGCCGCCGGGGTCCGCCCGGGCCGCCGGGTGGTGGTCTACAAGTCGAACAGCTTCGACATCACCCTGCTCGCCTGCGCGGTGGCACGGACCGGCGGCGTCCCGGTGCTGCTGTCCCCGAAGCTGGACGGCGAGACCGTCGCCGAACTGATCCGCCGCACCGACGAGCCGTTCCTCGTCACCGACCAGGAGAAGCTCGAACAGGAGCTGCCCGCCGAGGTGTTCGGACTGGCGCACACCGTCCTGCTGACCAAGGGCGGCCACCCCGACGGGATCGGGCTGGCCGGGCTGGCCGGCTCGCCCCGGATCGCGCCGGTGACCATGCCGCCGGAGCACCCGACGCTGATCACCCACACCTCCGGCACCACCGGTACGCCCAAGCTGGCCGTCCACACCGGCCGGACCCTGGAGGCCCGGTACCGCCCGCAGGCGACCGTCGTCCGGCCGCTGGTCCCCGGCCGCGAGACGATCGCGATGCACGTCTCCTTCGTCCACTCGCGGCTGATCACCGCCCTGGCGATCTCGCTGTTCCGCGGCTTCCCGATCCTGGTGCTGGCCGACTCGGACCCCCGGCACGTCGGCGACCTGTTCGCCCGGCTGCGGCCGGGGATCCTGGAGGCGCACCCCAACTCCTTCATGGAGTGGGAGGAGCTGGCCGAGGACCCGCGCCGCCCGCTGGCCAACGTCAAGCTGTTCTCCTCCACCTTCGACGCCATCCACCCGCGCACCGTGCAGACCATGCTGAACGCCTCGGCGCGCCGTGCCCCGGTGTTCGGCCAGCTGTACGGGCAGAGCGAGGTCGGTCCCGCGGTGGTCCGGTCCTTCTCGAAGCGGCGCGGCCCGGACGCGGACGGCCGGTGCGTGGGCATGCCGTTCCCGGGCTTCACCGACGTCCGGGTGGTCAGCCGGAACGGCGCGCCGCCGTCGGCCGAGAACCCGGGGTTCATCGAGGTGCGCAGCGACGGCCGGATCGTCACCTACCTCGGTGAGCAGGAGCGGTACGACAAGCAGGTCAACGACGGCTGGTGGCGGATGGGTGACGTCGGCTACCGCACCCGGTGGGGCTGTGTGCACCTGCTGGACCGCGAGGTCGACGTGATCGAGGGCTTCGGCTCCACGCTGGCGGCCGAGGACACCCTCTTCGCCCGGCTGGCCGACCTGGCCGAGGTGGTCATCATCCCCGGGCCGGACGGGCGGCCGGTCCCGGTCGTCTGCACCAAGGACGACCGCCCGCTCGACCGCACCGCCTGGCGGGCCGCGGCGGCGGGCCTGCCGCCGATGGCCGACCCGGTGCAGTGGAAGCTCGGCGAGCTGCCCGCCACCGCCACGACCAAGATCAAGCGGCTGGAGCTGGCCCGCCGGCTGGCAGCCGCCGAGGACGGCGGGGCGGGCCGATGAGCGCGCTCCCCGAGCGGGACGGGCGGCCCCCGGCCGCGCCCCCCGACACGCTCCCCGGCGCCCCGGCGACCGTCGTCGTGGTCGGCGGCGGGATCGGCGGCCTGGCCACCGCCCTGGCGGTCAGCCGGGCCGGCCACCGGGCCGTCGTCCTGGAACGGGCCCCCGAGTTCGCCGAGATCGGGGCCGGCATCCAGATCGCCCCCAACGGCATCCTCGCGCTGGAGCGGCTCGGCCTCGGCGACGCCGTCCGGGCGGCCGGTGTCCACATGGCCGAACTCCGCTTCATGGACGGCGTGACCGGCGAGCACGTCACCAGCCTGACGCTCACCGAGCGCTACCGACGGCGGTTCGGCAACCCGTACGTGGTGGTGCACCGCGCCGAACTGCACGGGCTGCTGCTGAAGGCGTGCCTGGCCGACGCGCGGATCGACCTGCGCGCCGCGACCGCCGTCACCGGCTACCGGCAGGACGGGCGCGGCGCCACGGCCCTGCTGGCCGGCGGCGGGACGGTCGCCGGGGACGCGCTGATCGGGGCGGACGGCATCCACTCGGCGGTCCGTGCCCAGCTGGTCGGCGACGGCGAGCCGAGGATCTCCGGGATCACCGTCTACCGGGCGATCGTCCCGATGGAGCGGGTGCCCGAGGAGCTGCGGCTGCCCACCTCGGTGACCTGGTGGGCCGGTCCGCACTGCCACTTCGTCCACTACCCGATCGCGGGCGGCGCCTTCCTCAACCTCGCCGCCTCCCGGGACAACGGCGCGACCGAGGCGATCGCCGGCGTGGCGGTCGGCGAGGAGCTGGTCCACGCCCAGCTGGCCGGTCTCACCGCGCCGGCCGCCCGCCGGCTGCTGGCCCTCGGCGAGGGCTGGCGCTCCTGGGTGCTGGTGGACCGCGACCCGGTGGACGGCTGGACCGACGGGCGGGTCGCGCTGCTCGGCGACGCCGCCCACCCGATGCTGCACTACGCGGCGCAGGGCGCCTGCCAGGCGCTGGAGGATGCCGTCCTGCTCGGCGAGTTGATGGTCCAGACCACCGAACTCACGGACACGCTCGAACGGTTCGCCGCCGAACGGCACGCCCGCACGGCGGCGATCCAGCGCGCGGCCCGCGAATCGGTCCGGCTCTGGCACCCGGCCGGGGAGGACGCGACGGCCCGCAACAAGCTGCTCGGCGGCCTCTCCGAGGACGAACTGCACGAGCACGTGGCCTGGATGCACGACATCCGGCCCTTTCCATCAATGGATCATCACAACTACGATGGCGAGCCGTGGGCATGATCGATCGCCATCTCCAGATCTGCGTCATCGGCGCAGGTCCGCGCGGCCTCTCGGTACTGGAGAGGCTCTGCGCCAACGAACGGAAGTCACCGGCCGGGTGCGCCGTCACCGTGCACGTCGTCGACCCTGCGGCGCCGGGGGCGGGCCGGGTCTGGCGCACCGACCAGTCCCGGCACCTGCTGATGAACACGGTCGCCTCGCAGATCACCGTCTACACGGACGACAGCGTCCGGGTGGAGGGGCCGATCGAACCCGGTCCGAGCCTCTACGAGTGGGCCACGTCCCTCTCCAAGGGCGAGCATCCGGGCGGGTACGACGAGCGGACCCTGGCCGAGGCCGCCGACCTCGGCCCCAACACCTACCCCACCCGGGCCTTCTACGGGCAGTACCTGAACGACGCCTTCCTCGCCGTGGTGGCCGGCGCCCCGCCGTCCATGACCATCCGCGTCCACCGCTCCCGGGCGGTCGCGATGGCCGACGCGCACGGCGTTCCCGGCGGGCCGCAGGGCGTCCGGCTGGAGGACGGCACCCGGCTCAACAAGCTGGACGCCATCGTGCTCGCCCAGGGGCACGTGTCGGCCCGGCTCACGCCCCGCGAGGCCCGCACCGCCAGCCTCGCGCGGATCCACCACCTGACCTACGTCACCCCCACCAACCCGGCCGACGTCCAGGTGGCCGTCCGGCCCGGTCAGACCGTGCTGCTGCGCGGCCTGGGCCTCAACTTCTTCGACCACATGGCGCTCTTCACCCTCGGCCGGGGCGGCCGCTTCGAACGGGTCGGCACCGGCCCCGCCGACGAACGCCGGCCGGGCGACGGGCAGCCGGAAGGCAGGCTGGTGTACCGGGCGTCCGGCACCGAGCCCCGGCTCTACGCCACCTCCCGGCGCGGCATCCCGTACCACGCGCGCGGCGAGAACGAGAAGGGCGCGTACGGCCGCTACCTGCCCCGGCTGCTCACCCCCGAGGTGATCGCCGAGCTCCGCGGGCGCGCCCGCCGGGGCGAGCCCGCCCGGTTCGCCACCGACCTGTGGCCGCTGATCTCGCGCGAGGTGGAGTCCGTCTACTACGGCGCCCTGCTCACCGCGAGGGGGCGCGGCGCCGAGCGCGAGGAGTTCACCGACCGGTTCCTGACCACCGACGACCCGGCCGGGCTGCTCGACGCCCACGGTGTCGAGGAGTCCGGGCGGTGGAGCTGGGAGCGCCTCTCCCGGCCCTACGCCGGACGCGAGTTCGCCGACCGCGCGGAGTTCCGCGACTGGCTGCTCGACTACCTGCGCCAGGACGTCGCCGAGGCCCGGGCCGGCAACCTGAGCGGCCCGCTCAAGGCCGCCCTGGACGTGCTGCGCGACCTGCGCAACGAGGTCCGGCTCGCGGTCGACCACAGCGGCCTGGAGGGCAGCTCGCACCGCGACGACCTGGAGGGCTGGTACACCCCGCTGAACGCCTTCCTCTCGATCGGCCCGCCGACCGAGCGGATCGAGCAGCTGATCGCCCTGGTCGAGGCCGGGGTGCTGGAACTGCTCGGCCCGGGCACCGAGATCCGCATCGACCCGGTGGACCCGGCCTTCACGGCGCACTCCGCCACCGTGCCGGGGGAGCCGGTCCGGGCCTCCGTGCTGATCGAGGCCCGGCTGCCCGAACCCGACCTGCGGCGCACCGACGATCCGCTGCTGCGGCACCTGCTGGAGACCGAGCAGTGCACCACGTACCGGATCGACGGGGAGCACGGGAACGGCTACGAGACCGGCGGCCTCGCCGTCACCGAGCGGCCCTACCGGCTGCTGGACGCCCGCGGACGGGCGCACCCGCGCCGGTTCGCGTACGGCATACCGACCGAGTCGGTGCACTGGGTGACCGCCGCGGGCATCCGCCCCGGCGTCGACTCGGTGACCCTCGGCGACTCGGACGCGATCGCCCGCGCGGTGCTGGCCCTGCCGCTGGTGTCCGAGGTGCCGGCCGAGGTGCGGCCCCAACCGGCCGAGACCGACCTGAGAGGCGTCGTGATATGACGGACAGCCACCTTCCGCCGCAGGAATCCGCGGCGAACGGGACCGGACCGCAGGAGACCGGAGCGCAGGGGAGCGGACCGCACGGGACCGGAGCGGAGGCCGACCAGGACTCCGGACTGCTCTCCCCCGTCCGCGCCGGCACCCCGGTCGAGCGGGCCGTCGGCGACCGGGCCTGGCTCCAGGCCATGCTGGACGCCGAGGCCGCGCTGGCCCGCGCCCAGGCGGGGCTCGGCACCGTCCCCGTCCCGGCCGCCGCCGCGATCACCGCGGCCGCCCGGGCCGAACGGTTCGACCTCAGGGCGCTGGCCCTGGCCTCCCGGGAGACCGCCAACCCCGTCGTCGGGCTGGTCCAGGCGCTGACCCGGGTGGTCGCCGCCGAGGACCCGGCCGCCGCCGAGTACGTGCACCGCGGTTCGACCAGCCAGGACATCTTCGACACCGGCGCGATGCTGGTGGCGGCCCGGGCGCTGCGGCTGGTCCGGGCCGACCTGGACCGCACCGCCCGGGCGCTCGCCGCGCTGGCCGCCGAGCACCGGGACACCGTGCTGGCCGGACGCACCCTGGCCCTCCAGGCGGTGCCGACCACCTTCGGCCTCAAGGCTGCCGGCTGGCGCCAGCTGGTGCTGGACGCCGACCGGCGGCTGGCGGCCGTCCTGGCGGACGGTCTGCCCGTCTCCCTCGGCGGCGCCGCCGGCACGCTGGCCGGCTACCTGGAGTACGCCCGGCTGGACGGCCCGGACCCGGACGTCGACGCCGGTGCGTACCTCGACCGGCTGGTGGACGCGTTCGCCGCGGAGACCGGGCTGGCCCGCCCGGTGCTGCCCTGGCACGCGCTGCGCACCCCGATGGCCGACCTGGCCGCCGCCCTGGCCTTCACCGCCGGCGCGCTGGGCAAGATCGCGGTGGACGTGCAGTCGCTGACCCGGACCGAGGTCGGCGAGGTGGTCGAGCCGGCCGCGGCAGGCCGCGGAGCCTCCTCCGCGATGCCGCACAAGCGCAACCCGGTACTGGCCACCCTGCTGCGCAGCGCCGCGCTCCAGGTGCCGGTGCTGGCCGCCGGGCTGACCCAGTGCCTGGTGACCGAGGACGAGCGCTCCGGCGGCGCCTGGCACGCCGAGTGGCTCCTGCTGCGCGAGTGCCTGCGGCTGGCCGGCGGGGCCGCGCACACCTCGGTGGAGCTGGCCGAGGGGCTGCTCGTCCGGCCGGAGCGGATGCGGGCCAACCTCGGGCTCACCGGCGGGCAGCTGGTCTCCGAGCGGATCGCGGCCCGGCTGGCGCCGAAGCTCGGCAAGGCGGTGGCCAAGCAACTGCTCACCGAGGTCTCCCTGACGGCGGACCGGGAGGGCCGTGCGCTGGCCGACGTCCTCGTCGAACAGACCGAACTGGCAGGCAGGTTCACCCCGGCGGAGATCGCCGAGCTGTGCGACCCGGCCGGCTACACCGGCGCGGCCGGCGCGCTGGTCGACCGGGCGGTCGGTTCCTGACCTCCCGCGACCGCACGGGAAGGCCCCCCGCTCCCGGGGGGCCTTCCCGTGCCCGCGTCCGCGTCGTCCCGCGGCCGCCCGGCACCCCGACCGCCCGGTACCGCGACCGCCCGGTGCCGTGACTGCCCGGTACCGCGACTGCCCGGTACCGCGTCCGCCGGGCTCAGTCCCGGATGACGGTCTTGGTCCGCATCAGGAACTCCCCCAGGTAGCCGTCGTGCGGCACCCCCGGCCGGAGCCAGTACGTCGGGTGGTCACCCCGGTAGACGTTGCTGATGCTCGGCTCCCGGAGCAGCCGGTCGAACAGCGCGTCGTCCCGGGTGATCGCGGTGAGCACCAGGGAGTTGCGCAGCGGCGTGACGCCCGCCTCCTGGCTCCACGGCGCCACCCAGACGCAGGGGAAGGCGAGCTCGATGCCCGCCTGCTCGGCGTCGGGCCGGTCCAGCTGGTGCACGGCGGGCCGCAGCACCGCGCTGCCGTCGCCGAGTTCGGCGACCACGCCGTCCCCGCCGAGCCAGGCCCGGGTGCCGGCCGCGCGGCGCAGCAGGAACGCCTCGATCGCCCGGGCCTCCGCCACCGGCTGCACGGAGAGCACCGCCTTCTCGTCCTCCGGCGGCAGGCTGGGGATGACGGCCAGCCGCTCGGCGATCGCCCGGGCGAGCGGCGCCGGGTCGCCCTCGATCAGGACGGCGGTGGCGTTGATGCAGGCGACGCCGCCCTGGTGGCTGATCGAGTCGACGATGGTGTCCAGGTGCGCGCGCCAGTCGGTGTCCGCGGTGACCAGGATCTTGGAACGGCCGGGGCCCTGCGGCAGGACGGTGCTGCCCGCGTACTTGCGGACCACCTCGTCGCCGCCGTAGACCATGCCGAGGTCGGCGCCGTTCAGGATCTCGTCGGCCGCCTCGTGGTCGGTGGGCAGCAGCATCACCTGGTCGGCGCCGAAGCCGGCCAGCCGCAGGGCGGTGACCAGCCGGTGCGGGGTGAGCGGCTCGCGCCGGGAGGGCCGGACGGCGACCCGGTAGCCGAGTGCCAGTGCCTCCAGCCAGAGTCCGTGCGGGCCGGGGTGGTTGCCGGCCGCGTGGACGGCGAAGACGTCGCCGCGCCTGGTCCAGACGGCGCTGCCGTCGAGGGTGGCGCCGTCCCGCCAGTCGCTCACCGAGCCGACCGGCTGGGCCCGGTGGGCGGCCCAGCCGGCCTTCCCGGCCGAGTCGGCGATGGACCGGACGGCGTCGCGCACGACGCCGATCGGCACCCCGGAGACCCGGGCCACGGCCCGCTGGTAGCCGGGGAGGTCGAGGCCGTCGATGGTCGCCTCGGTGAAGATCCGCCCGGCCCGGGCCAGCGCGGCGAACCGCTCGGCGGCCGGCAGGGACTCGGCGGCGTGCAGCGCCCGCATCGCCCGGGTGACGAACAGCCTCGGTACGAGGCTGAGTTCGGCGAACGGCGCACCGGTGACGTCGGCGACGACGGTCCGCCGGCGGGCCCGGAAGGGCTCGCCGGGGCCGAGCGCGTCCAGTTGCAGGAGCCCGGCGGGCTCCGGGGGCACGTCCGCCCCGTGGGGCCCCGGCTCCCGGGACCCGGCGGGCTGCAGCGGTCCGGCCATCAGTAGACCCCCTCGATCACGGTCTCGTTGTCGAACTCCCGGACCGGGGCGATGTCCGCCACCGAGTCGCCGAGCTGCCCGGGCAGCGGGGCGATCCTGGTGCCGAGGTCACGCTCCAGGTTGTTGGGCATCAGCAGGCTCTTGGAGACGTGGTGCATGACCACCTGGCCGCGTTCGCCGAAGTCGACCGTCCGGCCGGTCTCCGGGTCGATCACGCCGAAGCTCATGTACGGCGAGTACGGGTCGTAGACGCAGGGGTCGTCGTCGGTCAGCCCGTGCCGCTCGCTGGCGTTGCCGAGGATCATGGTCGAGCCGTAGCCGCTGTAGAGCACGGCGTCGGGGAAGATCTCGGTGCGGTACAGGTGGCGGGTGTCCGGGTCCATCTGGGTGCCGACCCAGTTGATCGCCCGGACCTTCTCGCCCACGAGCTTGGCGAGGCCGTCCCTGCGGGCGATCCGCTCCAGGACGGGCGGGGTGCACATCAGCACCCCGACGTCCTGGGTCTCCAGCAGGTAGGCGACCTGGTCGACGATGTGCTCGGCGTACGCGCCGGCCTCGGCGGCCCTGCCGTCGGAGATCAGCTTCTTCACCCAGCGCGGGTCGAGGTCGACGGTGAACGAGAGGCCGCCCCGGTAGGCGGTCTGGGCCTTGATGACGTCACCGACCATGTGCGGGCCGGTGGGCGCGACGACCAGCCAGTTGACGCCCTGCGGCACGCCGTGGCCGTCGAGCTGGGCGCTGGACCAGCCGAGCAGCCGGTCCAGCCAGTCGCGCAGCAGCACGATCCGCTTGGGCGCGCCGGTGGTGCCGCCGCTCTCGTAGACGCCGAGCACGTCGGGGCGGTCGCCGTAGCCGCGCGGGACGAGGTCCTCGACACGGGCGGTGCGCAGTTCGTTGGCGAGGTTGGGGAACTTCGCGAGGTCGGCGTGGGTGCGGACCTCGGTGAGCGGGTCGAAGCCGAGGGAGCCGGCCCTGGACAGCCAGAACGGGGAGCCGGTCGCGGGCGAGAAGTGCCAGCGCATGGCGGCGCGCAGGTACTCCTCGGGGTCGGGCACGGCGTCGAACGGGAGGTCCAGCACCGGGTCGGCGGCGGGATCGTCGACAGGAGACACAGCGGTCCTTCCAGGGGTGGGGTTCAGCGGTCGGTGCCGGGCGGGTTGTCGATGGCGTAGCGCCAGCGGCCGTCGGCGCCGCGCCGGGCGACGTCGGTGGCGGTGCCCTCGGACCGGAACGGCCCGTCCGGCCCCTCGCCCTCGATCAGGTAGTCGCCGATCAGCAGGGCGAGGTCGCCGTTCTCGTAGCAGTGCCGGAGGGTGATCCGGATCGGCAGGCCGAGGGCGAGGAAGCGGCCGGTCGCGGCGCGCCGGTCGTCGCCGGTCAGCGGGGTGCCGGGCCGGTCGACGAGGACCGCGCCGGGCTCGAAGAGCTCCTCGACGGCCGCCCGGTCGCCGGTGTTGAAGGCCGCGACGAAGGCGGCCGGCAACCGCGCCGGATCGGTGGGCGCCGGGTGCACCGGCTGCGCCGGTCGCCCGGTCGCGGTGCGGGGTTCGCTGGTGGTCATGGCGGTCATCCCGTCTGGACGCCGGCGGTGACGCCGCCGCCCGGCTGGTCGGGCAGCCGGTCCAGGCTGAACCCGAAGTGGGTCTTGTACGCCTCCAGGACGGCGGCGTCGCCGACGAACTCCTCGGTGGAGCGGTCGCTGCCGGCGACCGTGGAGAGCTGGTTGCCCTTGAGGGTGATCCGGCCGTCCTCGGTCCGCAGCGAGCAGAACACGTCCTGCAGGAAGGGGGATTCGGGCGCGGTGCGGTACCACCAGAGGGTCGGCCGGAAGTCCTCGATGCGGACCGGGCGGTCCTCCAGGCGGTACAGCGGCTTGCCGTTGAGCAGGACGTCGAAGCCGCCGCCCTCGACGTCGGCGAGCTGGAAGTCGCCGTCCGGGTCGTGCTGGACCTCGCGGGAGGCCAGCCGGAGCGGGCGCCGGCTGTTGCGGCCGAAGCCGGTGTCGACGAGCCACTGCTCGCCGTCGACGGTGACCCGCAGGGCCAGGTGGCACAGGGCCGCGCCGAGCGTGCCGCCGGGCCGGTGGACCCGGCCGGGGAGGATCTCGACCTGGTAGCCGAGGGCGGTGAGCAGGAACGAGAGGGCCGGGTTGACCTCGTAGCAGCCGCCGCCGCGGCGCTGGCGGACGATCTTGTCGAGGACCTGCTCGTCCATGTGGATCGGCTCGTCGAGGTGGTAGCCGAGGTTCTCGAACGGCACGGACAGCACGTGCCGCTCCTGGATGCGGGTGAGCGCGTCGAGGTCGGCCCGCTCGGGCCGTTCGGCGCCGATCCGGGCGAGGTACGCGTCCACCATGGCGTCGTCCAGCACGGTGATCTCCTTGTCGGTCGTTCGGTCGAACCGGGTGGGAAGGTGCGGGCGGTACGGACGGGGGGTGCTGAGGGGGGAGAGCAGGGGCCGGCCCGGGCCGGGGCCGTCACCAGCGCAGCAGGGCGAGGCCGATCGCCATGCCGCCGCCGAAGCCGGCCAGCAGCACCAGGTCCCCGGGGGCGAACCGGCCGGCCCGGGCGGCCCGGTCGAGGGTGACGGCGATCGAGGCCGAGCCGGTGTTGCCGTACTCCTCGACCGTGGTGCACGTCCGTCCGACGGGGATGCCGAGCCGGTCGGCCAGGTCGGCGAGCAGCAGCCCGTTGGCCTGGTGCGGGACGAAGCCCGCCAGGTCCCCGGGGGTGACCCCGGCGTCGGCCAGGAAGGACCGGACCGCCTCCGGGAGCCGGGTCTCGACGAACTCGCGCACGCCGCGGCCGTCCATCCGGAACCAGTGCAGGCCCTGGGCGAGGGTGTCGGCGCTGGCGGGCAGCCGGCTGCCCCCGGCCGGGACGCCGATGAGTCCGCGGTCGGCGCCGAACCCGGCCAGCCGCCCGGCGAGCAGGCCCCGGCCGGGTGCCGGGGCCGGGCCGAGCACCACCGCGCCGGCGCCGTCGCCGAACAGCACCGCGGTCCGGCGGTCGGTGGGGTCGAGGATCCGCGAGTAGACGTCGGTCCCGACCACCAGCGCGTACCCGGGGGCGGCGTCGCCGAGCATCCGTTCGGCGGCGGTGAGGGCGAAGACGAAGCCGCTGCAGACCGCGTTGACGTCGAAGGCCGCGGTGCCGGGGGCGGCGCCGAGCCGGTCGGCGACCACGCTGGCGGTCGGCGGCTGCGGGGAGTCGGGGGTGGAGGTGGCGACCATGATCAGCGCGAGGTCGGCCGGGTCCACCCCGGCGTCCGCCAGCGCCGCCCGGCCGGCCGCCACCGCGAGGTCGCTGGCGGCCTGGTCGGGCCCGGCGCGGCGGCGCCGGACGATTCCGGTCTTCCGGGCGATCCATTCCCCGGTGACACCGGCCGGGGCGGCGGCCTCGGAATTGCTCACCACCCGGGCCGGTAGGTACGAGCCGGTTCCCAGGACGGCGACTCCCGTGTGCGTGCGACCCTTCCCGGGAATTCCCGTCGTTATCATCCTTGTCCCCTCGATCGGATCGGACACCGGGCTCCGACGCATCGTCAGGCGCCGGGAACGGACGGGCCGTAGGAGCCGGTACCGGCCCGCAGGACGGACCCCGGATCGGCCGGGGCGGACGGGGCGGCCGGGCCGCCCAGCACGTGGGCGATCAGGTCGCCGATGATCCGCACGCCGTCGCGGGTGAGCACCGACTCGGCGTGGAACTGCACCGAGGCGAAGTGCGGGCCGCGCAGCGCGTGCACCTCCCCGGTGGCGGCGTCCCGGGCGACCCGGACGGCGCCGCCGGGCACGGTGAACGCCCCCTCCGGCCCCGTTCCCCCGGTCCAGGAGGCGGCGAAGGTGTTGTAGAAGCCGACCCGCTCACCGGCGCCGAAGAGGTCGATCTCCCGCTGGACGCCCTGGTTGGGCGTCTCCCGGCGGACCAGCGGCAGCCCGAGTTCCGCGCAGAGCACCTGGTGGCTCAGGCAGACCGCCAGGAACGGCCGCCGCTCGGCGAGGAACTCCTTCACCCGGGAGCGGAGATGGGCGATCTTCGGGTGGGCGGTGTCCCGCGGGTCGCCGGGCCCGGGGCCCAGCACCACCAGGTCGACCCCGTCCGGCGCGTACGGCCGGTCGAACCGCCGGACGTCGACGTCGAGGCCGAGCGCCCGCAACTGGTGGTCGATCATCGCGGTGAAGGTGTCCTCGGCGTCCACCACCAGCACCCGGCGGCCGGCCAGCTCGGCGCGGGCGAAGGACCGCTCGACGGAGCGCTCGAAGGACCCCTCTCCGTCGTCGGCGAGCCAGAACCCGGCCAGCGTGCGGTTACGCCCGGCCAGCGCCTGCCGGACGCTCGGATGCGCGCCGAACCGGCCCCGGCCGCCGTCCTCCAGCGCGGCGAGCAGCCCGGCCGCCTTGGCCCTGGTCTCGGCCACCTCGGAGTCCGGGTCGGAGTGGCGGACCAGTGTCGCGCCGACGCCGATCCGCAGCCGGCCGGCCGCGTCGATGTCGGCGGTGCGGATCAGGATGCCCGAGTCCAACGCCCGCGCGCCCTCCGCGTCACGGCCGATCAGGGCGACCACTCCGCTGTAGTAACCCCGGCCCCCCGGTTCGTACTTGGCGATCACCCGGGCGGCGGACTCCAGCGGGCTCCCGGTCACCGTCGGCGCGAACAGCGTCTCGCGCAGCACCTCGCGCGGGTCCCGGTCGGTCCGGCCCTCGATGAAGTACTCGGTGTGCGCGAGCCGGGCCATCTCCTTCAGGTACGGGCCGACCACCCGGCCGCCCGTCGTGCAGATCCGGGCCATCATCTTGAGCTCCTCGTCGACCACCATGAAGAGCTCCTCGGCCTCCTTGCGGTCGGCCAGGAAGTCCATCAGGCCGTCGAGGTCGGGGCCCCGCTCCGGGTACCGGTAGGTGCCGCTGATCGGGTTCATCACCGCCCGCCCGCCGTGCACGCTGATGTGTCGCTCGGGGGTGGCGCCGACCAGCGTCCGCTCCCCGGTGTGCACCGCGAAGGTCCAGTAGGCGCCGGTCTCCCGCTGGAGCAGCCGGCGGAACAGGGTGAGTGCGGCGGCCGGGGTGTAGCCGGTGATCTCGGCGACGAACGAGCGCTTGACCACGAAGTTGGCGCCCGTCCCCTCGCCGATCTCCTCGCCGATCACCCGGCGGACGGTCTCCGCGTACTCCTCGTCGTCGGCGTCGAAACGACCGCCGGCCAGCGTGATCGGCACGTCGGGGAGGCGGGCGAACAGTTCGGCGAGCGGCAGGACGGCCTGCTCGGTGACGGTCAGCGCGAGCAGTGGGGTGCCGTCGTCGGGCGCCTCGAAGCCGCGCTCGGCGATCTGCCGGTAGGGGACCAGCGCCAGCACTTCGTGGCGCTTCCCCGCAGTCTCCCCGGCCCCGGCCCCGCCCGGTCCGGCGCGGTGGGCGGGGTCGGCGGGGTCGGCGGGCAGCGGGAGGTCCGCCAGGGTGGCCGGTTCGGAGACCTCGCCGACCAGCAGGTCGACCAGGCCCGGCCCGGTCGCCTCCGGGCGGTGCAGCAGCGCGAAGGCCGGCGGGTGCTCGGCCAGCACCCGGTCCAGCAGCTCGCTCATCGGGTCACCGCCCCGGCCGTCGACGGGTCCGGGCTCGACGGGTCCGGGCTCGACGGGTCCGGGCTCGACGGGTCCGCGGAGGCCCGGTCCGCGGACGACGGGCCACCCGTCACCGAGTCCCCGGTCACCGCGTCCGCGGTCAGCACCACGGCGCAGCGCCGGGCCGCGTACTCCAGGGCCATCCGGTGGTCCTCGGCCGTGAAGTCGGCCACCGCGTCGGCCACCAGGAAGGTCTGGATGTCGTTGGTGAACGCCTCGACGGCCGTCATCAGCACCCCGACGTGCGCGTACACGCCGCAGAGCACCAGCTGGTCCCGGCCGGCGGCCCGCAGCCGCGCCAGCAGGTCGTTGTTGAAGAAGGCGCTGTACCGCCACTTGGTGACCAGCCAGTCGGCCGGTCCCGGGGCGAGCCGGTCGACGATCTCCCGGTCCGCGGGGGCGGCCTGCATCCCCGGGCCCCAGAAGTCGGCCAGCAGGCCGCGCTGTTCGGGGGTCATGCCGCCCGGCTGCGCGGTGTAGGCCACCGGCACGTCGTGCGCACGGGCCCAGTCCCGGAGCCGGACGGCGTTGGCGAGCAGCGGGCCGTCCTCGCCGAACGGCGCGAGGAAGTAGCGCTGCATGTCGTGCACGAGCAGGACCGCGCGGTCCGGATCGAGCGTCCAGCCGGCCGTGTTGGCGGGCAGGTCGGCCGCGGTGGGCAGCGGGTAGGGGGCGATCGCCGGGAGGCCCGGCCGCCGCGCCGGAGTGGGGAGGCCATTACGCACCGAGCCCGGCACCCCCGTCCACCGTGAGGTCGTGCAGGGTGATGTGGCCGGCCTCGTCGGAGAGCAGGAAGACGACGGCGTGCGCGACGTCCTCCGGCTCGGCGAGCTTGCCGAGCGGGATGCCGACCCGGTACGCGTCCGGCCGGCCCTCCAGGGTGCCGGCACGGCCGCTCTCGTCGTGCCACATGGAGCTGAGCATCGGGGTGTCGGTGGAGCCCGGCGCCACCAGGTTGCAGCGGATGCCGTACCGGGCGACCTCCAGGCCGAGGCTCTTGGTGAAGAGGGTCGCCGCGGCCTTGGAGGCCGCGTAGGCGGCCATCTCGCTGCGCGGGGTGGTGGCGGCGTTGGAGGCCACCGTGACGATCGCGCCGCTCCGGCGCGGGATCATCCGGTTGACCACGGCGCGGGAGACGCGGAAGACGCCGTCGGCGTTGACCGAGAAGGTGCTGTGCCAGTCCTCGTCGGTGAAGTCGCGGACCTCGCCGAGCCGGAGCACACCGGCGGTGTTGACCAGGTAGTCGAGCGGGCCGAGCCGCCGTTCGGCGGTGTCGACGGCCTCCTCGACGGAGGCGCTGTCGGTGACGTCGGCGGGGATCGCCACGACGCTGAGGCCCTCGGCGGTCAGTTTGCCGGCCAGCTCGGCGAGTCGACCGGCGTCCCGGTCGACGGCGGCGACGAGGACGCCGCGAGCGGCCAGGGCCCGGGCCACGGCGGCGCCGATGCCGCCGGCCGCGCCGGTGATGAGTGCCACCTTGTTCTGCATGTGCCAGACCTCCCTGGGGTCGGCCCGGGGGTGCGGGCCGGCAGTGTGGGTTGGGGGTTGTGCACGGTCGGACGGGACGGACCCGGGTCGGGTCCGCACCGGATCGGGTGGTGCGGGACAGCTGCTGCGGAACAGCTGCGGGGCAGGTCGTTCGGGACAGGTGGTGCCGGACAGTGGTGCGGGGCGGGCCGGACGGAACGGGGCGGGGCCCGTTGCCGTGCCCGGGTCAGGCCCGCCAGGCGGACACCACGGCGATGGCCTGGCCGGGGTTGAGCCGCGGATCGCAGAAGCTCGTGTACTTGTCACCGACCCGGCCGAGCCCGGTCTCGTCGTCGGCGCACTCGGTGACGTCGTCGGGCGTGGTCTCCAGGTGCAGGCCCCCGGCGGTGCCGCCCTCGGCACGGACCGCCTGCTGGAAGGCCTCGACCTCGCGGACGACGGTCTCCACCAGACGGGTCTTGAGGCCGTCGGGCCGGCTGACGGTGTTGCCGTGCATCGGGTCGGTCAGCCAGACCACCGGGTGGCCGGCGGCCCGCACGGCCCGGACCAGCCCGGGGAGGACCCCGGCGACGCGGTCGGCGCCCAGCCGGGCGATCAGGGTGAGCCGGCCGGGTTCGCGGCCGGGGTCGAGCAGGGCGCAGAGCCGGAGCAGCTCGTCCGGGGTCGTGGTCGGGCCGACCTTGCAGCCGACCGGGTTGACCACCCGGGCGAGCAGCGCGACGTGGGCGCCGTCGGGCTGGCGCGTGCGTTCGCCGATCCACGGGAAGTGCGTGGAGGCGAGCAGCGGCCGGCCCTCGTCGTCCCGGCGGAGCAGCGGCAGTTCGTAGTCGAGCAGCAGCGCCTCGTGGCTGGTCCACACCGGCGGGCAGGCCGCGGAGGGTTCGCCGGGGGCGAGCCGGCCGAGGTGGACCATGGTCTGCCGGGCGGCGTCGTAGCCGGTCAGCAGGCGGCGCGGGTCCGGGGTGCGCTGGGCCGGGTCGGGCTCCGGGCCGTTGACCATGTGGCCCCGGTAGACGGGTAGTTCGACGCCGTCGCAGAGTTCGGTGGGGTGCGAGCGGGGCTTGGCGAACTGGCCCGCGATCCGGCCGATCCGGACCACCGGACGGTGGGTGGTGATCTTCAGGAGGCCGGCCAGCGCGTCCAGCAGGCCGGCCTTGCGGGCGACGTCCCCCGCGGTGCACTCCTGGGGGTCCTCGGCGCAGTCCCCGGCCTGGAGCACCTGTGCACGGCCCTCGGCGACCTGGCCGAGCAGGGCACGCAGCCGGTGCACGTCGGCGGCCGACACGAGGGCGGGCCTTTCGGCCAACTCCTTTTTGACAGAATCGAGTTCGACGGAATTCGGCCAGTCCGGCTGCTGTCTTGCGGGGCGGCCGGCGAGCTGGCCCACGAGCAGGTTGTCCACTGACATCTCCATCACGGGTTGGGGGCCGGCCTGCGGCAGGCGACTGCGGCAGGCCCTCGGCCCTAGGGCGTGTCGAGGCCCCGGACCACACCGGCGACCCGGACCACGCGCCGGGCCTGGTACTCGACCGCGGCGATGTTCTCCTCGTGGACCTGTCCGGGCACGTTCCGGGAGACCGCGCTGGCGCCGTAGGGGTTGCCGTTGTTGGGCCGGAACAGCACCGGGTCGGTGGATCCGGTGGCCAGGATCAGCGAGCCCCAGTGGCAGAACGCGTTGTGCAGCGCGAGGATCGTGGTCTCGTGGCCGCCGCGCGGCGCCGAGCCCGAGGTGAACGCCGAGACGGCCTTGTCGGCCAGCCCGCCCGGGATCGACAGCGGCGCGGTGGAGTCGATGAACCGCAGGACCGGCGCGGCCGGCAGGCCGAACCGCACCGGGCTCCCGATCAGGATGCCGTCCGCCCACGCCAGGTCCGCGAGGTCGACCACGGGGACGTCCGCGGTGCGTTCCCGCAGCTCCCGCGCGGCGTCCTCGGTCCCGGGCACGTAGGTGTCGTCGGGCAGGTCCGCGATCCGGCGCAGCCGCACCTCGGCACCGGCCTTCTCGGCGGCGGAGGCCGCCGCCTCGGCCAGCCTGGCGACATTTCCGGTCGACGAGTAGTAGACGACGGCAATGGTGGTCATGACGGCGAACTCCTCAGGGACGGGGACGCGTTCAGCTGATCCTTGACGGTGGACAGCAGGTCGGCCAACGGAGTTACCGGCACTTCGTCAGGTGGCGTCGCACTCCGTCGAATACTCATCAGATGTCCCGTTCGACCCGACCTGACATTGACCGGAGCAGTCACTTTTCCGGGCACGAATTGCTCCCTATCCTCGGTGCCCGGCACCGTTTTCGGGCCGCCGCAGAGCCGAGGAGCAGTGATCCCGCAGTGAAGAAACCGCCGGCCGCCCCACCCCGTCGACGAGACCTGCGGCCGCTGATCGCCGAAGGCGTCTCCCCCTGGCTGGACGGGATCCACCGCGGCCTGGCCACCTCGGGCCTGCTCGGCCGGCTGATCGACGAGACCGGACTGCGCGGCGCCACCACCAACCCCGCGCTGCTGGCCGGACGACTGCGCCGGGACCCGGTCTACGGCGAGCAGTTGGCCCGGCTGGCCGGGCACGACGTGTCCCCGGAGGGCTCGGTGTGGGCCGCGTCGGTGCAGGACCTGCGGCTGGTCTGCGACCAGTTCCTGGACGTCTTCCGCACCGCCCACGGTCACGACGGCCTGGTCTCGGCGGACCTCGACCCGAGGCTGGCGCACGATCCGGCGGCGACCACCGCCGAGGCCGTCGAGCTGGCCCGCGCGGTGGACCGGCCCAATCTGCTGGTGAAGATCCCGGCCACCCCCGAGGGCCTGGGCGCGATCCGCGACTGCGTCGGTCTCGGCCTCGGCGTGCACGCGACCGGGCTGTTCTCGGTGCACCGCTACGGGCAGGTCGTGGACGCCTACTTCGACGGGCTGGAGCAGGCGCTGGCGGCCGGCCGGCCGCTGGCGGCGATCGCCTCGGTGGCCTCGCTGCCGGTCGGCCGGGTCGACCTGGAGATCGACCGCAGGCTGACCGCGATCGGCACCCAGGACGCCCTCGCCCTGCGCGGCCTGACCGCCCAGGCGGCGGCCCGACTGATGTACCGGGCGTACGAGGAGCGGCTCGGCGACGGCCGCTGGCGCACCCTGCGCGCCTCCGGCGCCCGGCCGCAGCGCCTGCTGTGGACCGACGCCGCACTGGCCGGCGCCGCCGCCGCGCAGGCCCGGTACGTGGCCGGCCTGGTCTCCTGGGGCACCGCGCACGCGATGACCCGCCCGGTGCTGGACGAGGCCGTCCGCAAGCTCCGCCTCGACGGCGACACCCTGATGGGCCGGCACGAGGCGGCCCAGGCGGTGCTCGACCGGCTGGGACGGCTCGGCATCGACTACTGCGCGGTGGTGCGACGGCTGGAGGAGGAGAGCGTCCCGCGGCTGGTCGACCACTGGCTCCGCCTGCACGCCTCGGCCGCCACCCGGCTGGCCCGCCCGGCCGACCTGCCGGGAGACAGCGAACCTGCCCGACTCCGTGGCAGTTGAGGATCTTTGACGAACCATCACCCTGTCGGCGCCGGGAGCGCCCGAACCCGCACCGGTGGCCCGGCGACCGGCCCGGACCTGTGCTTGACGGGAACATCCGCCCCCGCATACCTTCCGATTTGCAGGCCGTCACGCACTCCTTCTGCTCAGGAGGGCCTGGGGGGAGGGAAGGTCATGACGCGACGGTCGGCCGACTCAATCGCGTTCAACGTCCTGGAGTTGCTGGCCAGCGAGGCGCCCGCCGCCCAGCTGGCGGAGCTGGTCGAGCAGGCCCGGAAGAGTTGCGAGTCGCCCCGTGAACGGGAGGCGCTGGGCCGGATCGAACAGCTCGGCCTCTCCATACGCACACAGTCACAGCGCCGCCGCCGGCGCGAGGCCGGGCTGGCCGCGCTCGCCGACACCGCCCGCGACCTGGCGCTTCCGTACGACCTGGACGGCCTGCTGGCGGTGATCACACGCCGGGCCCGGCTGCTGCTGGGCGCCGACGTGGCCTGCCTGACCACCACCGACGAGGAGCACGGACAGGTCAGGATCCGCACCACCGACGGCCCGACCGGGGCGCTCGCGGTCGGCCTGCCCCTGCCCGACGGCTTCGGCCTGGGCGCCGGTGTCCTGGCCGACCCGGCGCCCTTCTGGACCCCGGACTACCTGCTCGACGAGCGGATCCGGCACAGCCCCGCGATCGACGAGACGATCCGCGCCGAGGGCCTGCACGCCGTGATGGCCGTCCCGCTCGGCCACCGCGCCCACCCGTTCGGTGTGCTGTACGTCGCCGAACGCACGGTCCGCCGCTTCACCGCCGACGAGATCTCCCTCATGGCCGCGCTCGGCGACCTCGCCGGGGTGGCGGTCGAGAAGGCCCGGCTGCTGAAGGAGGCCGCCCGCCCGGCCCCCGTCCCGGAACCGGACCGCACCGCCGGCGAACTCGCCGCGGTGCACCGCGCCCTGGTCGACCTCGCGCTCTCGGGCGGCGACCCGCACGCCCTGGTCCGGGACGCCGGGCGCCGTCTGGACCTCGGCCTGCGGGTGTACGCCACCGACGGCACGGTGGTCGCCTCGTTCGGCGACCTGCCCGAGCTGGACGAGCCCACCGTGGTCGCCGCCGCACTGGACACCCACGCCGCCGGCCGGCCGGTCCGGCTCGCCGGTCCGCTCTGGGCCGCCCCGGTCTGCGCCGGCTCGACCGACCTGGGCACCCTGCTCGCCCGGCCGGCCGACGGACGGGCCGACCTGGCCGCGGAGTCCTGCCAGGGCCTGGCGCAGGCGGTGGCGGTCGCACTGCTGCTGGAGAGCGGCCGGGCGGCCGGGCACACCGGCCCGGCCGGCCAGGTCCGGGACGAGCTCCTCGACGAGCTGCTGGCCAGCCCGCAGCGACCGCCGCAGCAGCTCGCGCTGCGCGCGCGCCGCCTGGGCATCGACCTCTCCACCGCGCACGTCCTGGTGGTCGCCCGGCCCGAGGGCGAGGCCCAGGGCAAGGCCGCCACCTGGGCCAACCTGTACGCCCACCGGATGAGCGGGCTGAAACGCGTCCACAACGGCCGGGCCGTCCTGCTGCTGCCGGGCAGCGACCCGGGGACGGCCGCCCGCGCCGTCTCCGACGAGCTGACCCCGCTGCTCGGCATCCCGGTGACGGTCAGCGCGGCCGGTCCGGTCTCCGATCCGACCTCGGTGTTCCACGGCTACCAGGAGGCGCTGCGCTGCCTGGACGCGATGACCTCGCTCGGCGCAGTCGGCCGCGCCGCCTCTGTGCGTGAACTCGGCTTCGTGGGCGTACTGTTGGCAGACAACCATGACATCGAGGGATTCATCGAGTCCGCCGTCGGGCCGGTCCTCGACTACGACCGGCAGCGGCTCACCGAGCTGACCCGCACGCTCCAGGCGTACTTCGAGACCGGCAACAGCCCGACCCACGCCGCGCAGCAGCTGCACGTCCACCCCAACACGGTGGCCCGGCGGCTGGACCGGATCGGCGAACTGCTCGGCCCGGACTGGCAGAAACCCGAGCGGGCCTTCGAGATCCAGCTGGCGCTCAAGCTCTGCCGGGTGCGGCGCGTCCTGCTGGACCGCGCGGCCCGCAAGGACCGCCCCGGACCACCGTCCTGACGCTCCGCGCGCACGGACGGCCCCGACACCGTCCACCCGGGGCTCCGTCACGCCCGCCGGTCGTCCCCCCGGGCCAGCACCGCCACCGCGTGGGCCGCCGAGGCCAGGGTGATGTGCCGGTGCCATCCGCTGAACGACCGCCCCGCGAAGTCCCGCACCCCGACCCGGTCGGCGGTCCGGGCGAAGTCCCGGCCCACCCGGTCGGTCAGCCGGGCCAGCCGGACCAGCGCCGCGGTCGGCAGGTCCACCAGATCGGTGAGCCAGAGCTCGGCCGGCCAGCGCCGCCCGGCCGCGCCCACCCCGAGCAGCAGCAGTTCCCCGCCGCCCCGCCGGTCCCGCCCGCCCGACCGGGCACCGCGCCCGGGCAGCCGGACCGGGACCGTGGCCACCAGACCGTTGCGCAGCCCGCCGGCCGGACCCGACCAGACCACCGGCCGGCGCAGCTCCCGGGCCGCCGACATCAACCGGTGGGCGGGGCCCGGGCCGGCCGGGAGGCCGGTCAGCACCGGCCCCACCGGCAGCAGCGGGAACGAGCCGCCGACCCGGACCAGCATCGGCAGCCGCTCGGCCCGCAGCCGGCGCACCATCCGCATCCCGTCCGCGTCCCGGGCGTCCGCCACCACCGGGCGGACGGGCAGGCCCCAGCGGGCCGGCAGGCCGATCACCGCCTCCAGCGCGCAGTCGCCGAGGGTCTCCGCGTCCACCTCGTCCGGGATCAGCGCCTGGCTGCGCCGCGGCTCGTTGTCCAGCCAGGCCTGCGGCAGGTGCAGGCGCCAGTTGAGCGGGCCGCTGAAGCTGTCCGAGGCGGCCCATACCCCCACCGCCTGCTGGGCGTTGAGGACCTGGCCGAGCGCCGGGATGAACCGGCGGTCCACGCCCACCGAGTGGTCACCGGCCTTCGGGATCACCATCGGCCGCAGCACGTACGCCTGCGGCGGGGCGATCCGGGCCAGGTGCTGGGCCAGTGCCTGACGGACCGGTCCCCAGTCCCAGGTGGAGCTGGTGATGAAGTGGTGCAGGCTCTGTTCGGCGGCCTGGCCGCCGACGACGGTGGCGATGTTCCGGATCGACTTGCGTCCGCGCGCGCCGAGCAGGCCGCGGAGGTACTGGGCGCCCTTCTGCCGCTGGTCGCTGCGGGGCAGGGAGGCGAACAGCACGGCGCACAGCTCCCGGAGCAGGACGTCGTGCGAGGCGTCGAGGCCCGGCAGCTCCCGCACCGCCGGAACGCCGTGGGCCGCGGTACTGCGGGCCGGTACCCCCTGTACCGGAACGCCGTGGGCCGGAAGGCCGTGCAGTGGAACACCGTGCAGTGGAACGCTGTGCAGTGGAACGCTGTGGGCTGGGGCGCCCACGGCGCCCAGGGCGAGACCGCTCATTGATCCCCCTCGAATGCGCGGATGGCTGCGCCGTCCTCACGCTAGGCGCCGCGCTCCCTCCCGCTAAGGTGCGCTGCCCACCCGTCCGGCGCTCTCGGTGGTGGCCCGGCCACCGGGGTCCGTCCCACCGGTGCGGCGGGAGCGGAATCCGGCGCGCCGGACCGGCACCGGCCGGGTGCGCCCGCGAGGGCGCCACCCGGCCGGACGGGGTCAGGCGGTGAAGTCCGAGGCGTGGTCCCGGGCCCAGTCGGCGAAGGTCCGGGCGGGTCGGCCGGTGAGCTTCTCCACCGTGTCGGACAGCTCGGTGGGGACGCCGTCGGAGCCGGCCCAGTAGCCGACGACCGCGTCCATCACCCAGACCGGCACGATCGGGGAGAGCGCCTCGCGCGCCTCGGCGTCGGTCAGCTCCTCGAACTCCAGCGGCCGGCCGAGCACCTCGGCGAGGGTCGCCAGCTGCTCCCGCTGGGTGACCGACGCCGGACCGCTGAGGAAGTGGGCCTGGTTCTCGTGGCCGGGCTGGGTCAGCGCGACCACGGCGACCGCGGCGATGTCCTTCTCGTGGATCGCGTCGCTGTGCGACTCGGGGTACGGGAAGCGGATCCGCCCCTCGGCCCGGATCGACTCCGGCCACCCCCACATCAGGATGTTGGTGGCGAAGTTGTGCGGCCGCAGGAAGGTGTGGGGGATGCCCGAGGCGACCACGGCCGCCTCGACCGTCCGGTGCATCTCGACGATCGGCCGCTGCACCGGGAAGGCGTCCACCACGGTCTGCGAGGAGAGCACCACGACGTGCCGGACGCCGGCCTCCTTCGCCGCCGCGAGGAAGCCCTCGGTGCCCTGCGGCACCGCGTAGAGGAAGACCTTCTCGACGCCGGCCAGCGCCGGTCCGTAGGTCTCCGGGTCGGTCAGGTCGAGCACGGCGGTCTCGGCCGTGGTGGTCGACGCCAGCTTCTCCGGGGTCCGGGCACCGGCCCGGACGTCGGCGCCGGCGGCCAGCAGCTGCGCCAGCACCTCGGCGCCGACCTGGCCGGTCGCCCCGGTGACGAGGATCTTGCCCATGGGAACGGCTCGCTTTCTTGACGGACTGACGGACTGACGGACTGACGGACTGACGGTCTGACGAACGGACGAACGGACGGTCTGACGGGTCGACGGACGGGCGACGGGCGGCCTGTCAGTCGTTCCGGACGGCGGGTCGGTCGCGGCGCGGGGAGGAGAAGCGCCGGGTGATCGGGGCCTCGACCAGCCGGTACAGCACCCAGGAGACCAGGACGGTCGCCGCGATGGCGAAGAGGAGCAGGCCGACACCCTCCACGGTGGAGTACATCCGGGTGCCGAGCAGGTCGCGCAGCTCGGTCAGCACGATGAAGTGCAGCAGGTAGAAGGCGAAGGAGATCTCCCCCAGCCAGGTCATCGCCCGGTTGCGGAAGATCGTGAACCGCCCCTCGTTGTCGGCGATCGCGGCGGCCGCGATGAGCAGCGCGATCGGGACGACCAGGACGGCCCGCTGCGCGTACAGGTAGGGCACGTAGTGGGTGGCGACGTAGCCGGCCACCAGCAGCAGGCCGGACCAGACCATCCCGATGTTGCGCCAGCGACCGCTGCGCACCGCGTGGGCGACCAGCATGCCGAGCGCGAAGTCCAGCATCCGCACCGGCGGCAGCACGTAGCTGAACCAGTACTGCGAGACCGAGCCCTCGTACCCGCCGGGGACACCCGGGGTGTCGGGCAGCAGCAGGTAGGCGACGGCGGGGGTGGCGACGACGGCGGCGACCGCCCCGGTGATCCAGAACACCAGCCGCTCGGGGCGGATGGCCCGGAACACCCGGTGCAGGAAGGGGAACGAGAGGTAGAAGAACGCCTCGGCGCCCAGCGACCAGCTCGGCGGGTCGACGCTGAAGTAGGTGTTGAAGTCGGGTATCCAGACCTGGAGCATCAACAGGTTGACGATCGCGGTCCGGGCCGGGGTGTAGGTGCTCGCGAACAGCACCATGGCCAGCGCCCAGGCGACCACGTAGTTCGGGACGATCTTGACCAGTCTTCGCCGCCAGAACCCGGTGACCGTGTCGTCGGCGCGGGCCGACCAGGTGAGCACGAAGCCGCTGAGCACGAAGAAGAACGCGACGCCGAGACCGCCCGCCTGGTCGGCGATGTCGACGAAGCGGAACTCGGTGCTGTCGTCGGCGAAGAGCCGCAGGGTGGGGATGGGCAGGGCCGCGTGGTACGCGAAGACCGCAAGGGCGGCGGGGAAGCGCAGGCCGGTCAGCGACGGCAGACGGCTGGTGAAGGGGCGCTGCGACTGCTGTCCGCTCCCGCCGTCCGGTGTCGGTCCCGGCTGGGCGAGGAGTCGGTCGGTGGCCATGGTTCCGTCCTTGAGGGTGTCGAGCCTGTGGAGCGGACCGATGGCGCCGGTCCGACCCGAGACCCAAGTAAACTACTCGGTGCAGATGAGAGATTGCACCGATCGGTGTAGCATCTATGTCAGGTCGGGGGACACTCCGGTCCGCTCCGCCTTTCCTTCCGAGCCAGAGGAGTTGACGAACGATGCCGCGATCCGCCGCAGCCCGGCCGTCCCTCCCGGAGGATCGGCCCCATGTACGCAGCGTTCATCACCCAGCACGGACCGGCCACGGACATCCGCTACGGCGAGGTGCCCCGGCCGGTCCCCGGGCCCACCGATGTCCTGGTCGACGTGGCCGCGGTCTCGGTCAACCCGGTCGACACCTTCGTCCGCTCGGGGCTCTTCCGCACCCCGCTACCCTTCCCCTTCGTGATCGGGCGGGACCTCGTGGGCACCGTCGCGGAGGCGGGCCCGGGAGCCCCCGGCTTCGCCCCCGGTGACCGGGTCTGGTCCAACAGCCTCGGGCACGGCGGCCGGCAGGGCCCGACGGCCGAACAGGCCGTCGTCCCCGCCGACCGGCTCTACCACCTGCCCCCGGGCGTGGACGGGCCCGGCGCCGTCGCCGTGGTCCACCCGGCCGCCACCGCCCACCTCGCGCTGTTCGCCCACGGCGGGCTCCGGGCCGGCGAAACCGTCCTGGTGGCCGGTGGGGGCGGCAACGTGGGCGGCGCCCTGGTCGTCCTGGCCGCCGAGGCCGGCGCCCGGGTGGTCGCCACCGCGAGCGCGGCCGACGCCGACCACTGCCGGGACCTCGGCGCCACCGAGGTCCTCGACTACCGCGCACCCGACCTGACCGACCGGATCCGCGCCGCCTGCCCGGGCGGCGTCGACGTCCACCTCGACACCTCCGGCACCAACGACCTCGCCACCGCCGTCGACCTGCTCGCCCCGCGCGGCCGGATCGTGCTGCTCGCCGGCGCCCGCTCACGCCCCGAACTGCCCGCCGGACAGCTGTACATGAAGGACGGCTCGATCCGCGGGTTCGTCATCTCGCACGCCCGCACCGACGAGCTCGCCGAAGCCGCCGGCACCATCAACCGCCTGCTCGCCGCCGGTCGGCTGCGAGCGCGCGCCCTGGAGAACCTCCCGCTCGACGCCGCCGCCGAGACCCACCGGCGGCTGGAGAAGGGCGGGCTGAACGGCCGCCGGGTCGTTTTGCGACCCGACCTGTGACGCCCCGCCCACGACAGCCCCGACCACAGCCCCGTCCACAGCCGTACCCAAGACAGCTCCCCGGCACGGTCCGTGACGCCCAGTCCGCCGCGCCCCCGTCCCCGAAAGGCCGCCCCCCATGCCCCCGTCCGCCGGCGCCGACCATGCGTCCGGGCCGCGTCATTCGGGTCTCCTCCTGGCCCTGCTGGCGTTCGCCCAGTTGATCGTCTCGGTCGACTACAACATCGTCTACGTGGCACTCCCCGAGATCGGCAGCGGCCTCGGCTTCTCCGCCCAGAACCTCCAGTGGGTGGTCAGCGCCTACGCGGTCGCCTTCGGCGGCTTCCTGCTCTTCGGCGGCCGCGCCTCCGACCTGTTCGGACGCCGCCGGATGTTCGTCCTCGGGCTGCTGCTGTACGCCGGCTCCTCGCTGATCGGCGGACTGGCCACGACCCAGGGGCTGCTGATCGCGGCCCGCGCCCTCCAGGGGCTCGGCGGCGCCTTCCTCTTCCCCGCCACCCTCGCCCTGGTGGTCACCAGCTTCGCCGAGGGCCGCGAACGCAACCGGGCACTCTCGGTCTGGGCCGCGGCCGGCGCCAGCGGCATGATCATCGGCTCGCTGGCCGGCGGCGTGCTGACCTCCGCCTTCGGCTGGGAGGCGGTCTTCTACGTCAACGTGCCGCTCGCCGGCGGCGCCGCCCTGCTCGCCCCCCGGCTGATCCGCGCCGACGGGCCCCGCGAGCACGGCCGCTCCTTCGACCTGCCCGGCGCGCTGACCGCCACCACCGGCGCCACCCTGGTCGTCTTCACCCTCGTCCAGGCACCCGCCTCCGGCTGGACCTCGCCGCTGGTGCTGACCACCGCCGTCCTGGGCCTCGCCCTGGTCGCCGCGTTCCTGGCGATCGAGGCCCGCACCACCGACCCGCTGATGCCGCTGCGGCTCTTCCGCAACCGCAACCTCTCCACCGGCGTGGTCACGACCTTCCTCTTCATGGCCTCCTTCGGCACCCTGCTGTACTTCCTGACCGTCTACTTCCAGACCGTGCACGAGTACAGCGCGCTGCGGACCGGCGTGGCCTTCCTGATCCCGATGGCCTGCGGCTTCCTCGGCTCCATGCTGGGCGGCCGGCTCGCCACCCGGTTCGGCGCCCGCACCACCCTGGTCGCGTCCTTCGTCCTCGGCGCGCTCGGCACCACCGTGATGGCGTTCGCGATGGAACCGGACGGCTCCTACGTCTCGCTGCTGCCCGGTCTGGTCGTGCTCAGCCTGTGCCAGGGCGTCATCTTCACCACGATGTTCTCCGCCTCCGCGACCGGGGTGCACCCCTACGAGCAGGGCATCGCCTCCGGCATCGTCTCCACCGGCCAGCAGGTCGGCAGCGCGGTCGGACTGGGCGTCCTGGTCGCGATCGCCAACGCCGGCACCTCCGGGCTGACCGGCGAGGCGTTCCGCACCGCCACCACGGACGGTCTGCGCACCGCCGTGCTGGTCGCCACCGGAGGGATCGTCGCCCTGATCCTGGTCGCACTCGGCTTCGAACGCGCCCCGCGGGCGGCGGCCGTCAAGGAGACCCCGGCCGAGAGCCTGGCCTGACCCCGCCCGCCCGCACCCGTACCTCCCGCCCACCCACCTGTCCCACTCGTACTCCGAGGAGAACCGCCACCATGCCCATCGTCTCCACTCCCAGCGCCCGCGTCTCCTACGAGGTGGACGGCTCCGGCCCGGGTCTGGTCTTCGTGCACGGCACCGGCTTCGGCGCCGCGGGCACCTTCGGCCACCTCGCCGGCGACTTCACCGGCTCCCGCACCGTGGTCCTGCCGGACTACGCCGGCTGCGGCGACACCGAGGACGACGGCGGCGAGCTGACCGTCGAGCTGCTCGCCGAGCAGATCATCGGCGTGATCGAGGAGGCCGGCAACGGCCCGGTCGACCTGGTCGGCTTCTCGCTCGGCTCCGTGGTCGCCGCCGCCGTCGCCGCCACCCGGCCCGACCTGGTCCGCAGCCTGGTGCTGACGGCCGGCTGGACCCGCCCGGACGACGCGTACCTGCGCAACCACATGACCACCTGGCTCGGCACCAGGGCCGACACCGACGCCTTCGGCCGGTTCGGCACGCTGACCGCGTTCAGCCGCGACCACCTCAACAGCCTCGACCACGGCGTCGTCGAGGGCATCATCAAGGGCAACCAGCCCACCGACGGCGCGCTGCGCCACATCGACCTCAACCTCCGGGCCGACATCCGCGAGCTGCTGCCCCGGATCACCGCCCGCACGCTGGTGATCGGCTGCGCCAAGGACGCCACCGTCCCGGTCGAGCTGACCCGCGAGCTGGCCGAGGCGATCCCCGGCAGCACCTACGCCGAGATCGAGAGCGGCCACGTGGTGGTCTACGAGAAGCCGGCCGAGTGGGTCCGGCTGGTCAGCGACTTCATCGCGCAGGACTGACCCGCGCCGCCCGGCGCACCGCACCGCCCGTCGCACCGTGGGGCCCGTCCGAGCAGTCCGGACGGGCCCCACGGCCGTCCCCGGAACCGTCCTCGGAGCCGTCCCAGGAGCCCTCCCCGGCCCCGTGCCCTGTTCCGCTTCCGGGCCGTCGTTGGCAGCGGACCGCCGTCCCCTGTGACACTGGAGTCGCTCGAAAACCGAGGTGCGCTCCACCGCATCTCCTTGCGAACCTAGAGGGATGCCCGCCGTGAGTTCTCCCGCAGTCCAGCCCGCCGACGCCCCCACCGAGGACCAGGGGCCCGGGATCGGCGAGCTGGCCGCGCGCCTGCCCGAGCTGACCCTGCGCGACCAGGTGCGCATCGGCCGCCGGCTGGAGGGTGCCCGCAAGGTCCGCAAGCCCGAGGCCCGCCGGCAGATCGCCACCGAGATCGCCGGCGACATCGAGCGCGCCGAGCTGCTGGTCGAGCGCCGCCGTGCCGCCGTCCCCGCGATCGACTATCCCGCCGAGCTGCCGGTCAGCCAGAAGAAGGACGAGATCCTCGAAGCCCTCCGCGACCACCAGGTGGTGATCGTGGCGGGTGAGACCGGCTCCGGCAAGACCACCCAGATCCCGAAGATCTGCCTGGAGCTCGGCCGCGGCGTACGCGGCCTGATCGGCCACACCCAGCCCCGCCGGATCGCCGCCCGCACGGTGGCCGAGCGGGTCGCGGAGGAGATGCGGACCCCGCTGGGCGAGGCCGTCGGCTGGAAGGTCCGGTTCACCGACCAGGTCGGCCCGGACACGCTGGTCAAGCTGATGACCGACGGCATCCTGCTCGCGGAGATCCAGACCGACCGCGAGCTGCGCCAGTACGACACCCTGATCATCGACGAGGCCCACGAGCGCAGCCTCAACATCGACTTCCTGCTCGGGTACCTCAAGCAGCTGCTCCCCCGCCGCCCCGACCTCAAGGTGGTCATCACCTCGGCGACGATCGACCCGGAGCGCTTCGCCCGGCACTTCGGCGAGGCCCCGATCGTCGAGGTCTCCGGCCGCACCTACCCGGTCGAGGTCCGCTACCAGCCGGTCACCGACGAGTCCGACCCGGACGGCGACGGCGACGAGGTGGACCGCGACCGCGACCAGATCCAGGCGATCTGCGAGGCGGCCCGGGAGCTGCAGGCGGAGGGTCCGGGCGACATCCTGGTCTTCCTCTCCGGCGAGCGCGAGATCCGCGACACCGCCGACGCGCTCGACAAGCTCAAACTGAGGTCCACCGAGATCCTGCCGCTCTACGCCCGGCTGAGCTCCGCCGAGCAGCACAAGGTCTTCCAGCGCTCCGGCTCCCGCCGGATCGTCCTGGCCACCAACGTCGCCGAGACCAGCCTCACCGTCCCCGGCATCAAGTACGTGATCGACCCGGGCACCGCCCGGATCTCCCGCTACAGCCACCGCACCAAGGTCCAGCGCCTCCCGATCGAGGCGATCAGCCAGGCCAGCGCCAACCAGCGCAAGGGCCGCTGCGGCCGCACCTCGGACGGCATCTGCATCCGGCTCTACTCGGAGGAGGACTTCCTCTCCCGCCCCGAGTTCACCGACCCCGAGATCCTGCGCACCAACCTGGCCTCGGTCATCCTCCAGATGACCGCCGCCGGCCTCGGCGACATCGCCGCCTTCCCGTTCCTGGACCCGCCGGACTCCCGCAACATCAAGGACGGCGTCAGCCTCCTGCACGAGCTGGGCGCGCTCGACCCGGAGGAGAAGGACGTCCGCAAGCGGCTCACCCCGCTCGGCCGCAAGCTGGCCCAGCTCCCGGTGGACCCGCGGATGGCGCGGATGGTCCTGGAGGCCGACCGCAACGGCTGCGTCCGGGACGTCATGGTCATCGCCGCCGCGCTCTCCATCCAGGACCCGCGCGAGCGTCCCGCCGAGAAGCGCCAGGCCGCCGACGAACGGCACCGCCGGTTCAACTCGGAGACCTCCGACTTCCTCGCCTTCCTCGCCATGTGGCGGTACGTGCGCGAGCAGCAGCGGGAGCTGTCCTCCTCGGCCTTCCGCCGGATGTGCAAGGCCGAGTTCCTCAACTACCTGCGGATACGGGAGTGGCAGGACATCTACTCCCAGCTGCGCACGGTCGCCAAGCAGCTCGGCGTCACCATCGAGGAGCCGCACGACGACGCCGAGCCGGACGCCGACCGGATCCACCAGTCGCTGCTGGCCGGCCTGCTCTCCCACATCGGCCTGTACGACGTGGAGAAGCGCGAGTACGGCGGCGCCCGCGGCGCCCGGTTCGCGGTCTTCCCCGGCTCCGGCCTGTTCAAGAAGCCCCCGCGCTGGGTGATGTCCGCCGAGCTGGTGGAGACCTCCCGGCTCTGGGCCCGGATCAACGCCAAGATCGAGCCGGAGTGGGTGGAGCCGCTGGCCGCCCACCTGGTGAAGCGCAACTACAGCGAGCCGCACTGGGAGAAGAAGTCCGGCGCGGTGCTGGCGTACGAGCGGGTCACCCTCTACGGGGTCCCGGTGGTCGCCCAGCGGAAGGTCAACTACGGCCGGATCGACCCGGAGCTCTGCCGCGAGCTGTTCATCCGCAACGCGCTCGTCGAGGGCGACTGGGAGACCCACCACCGGTTCTTCGCGGAGAACCGGAAGCTGCTCAGCGAGGTCGAGGAGCTGGAGAACCGGGCCCGTCGCCGGGACATCATGGTCGACGACCAGACCCTGTTCGACTTCTACGACAGCCGGCTGCCGGACGGGATCGTCTCCACCCGGCACTTCGACTCCTGGTGGAAGCAGACCCGGCACGAGCAGCCGGACCTGCTCAACTTCGAGAAGTCGATGCTGATCAACGACGCCGCGGACGGCGTCACCGAGGACGACTACCCGGACTACTGGCAGCAGGGCAAGCTCCGCTTCAAGCTGACCTACCAGTTCGAACCGGGCAGCGACGCGGACGGCGTGACCGTCCACATCCCGCTGCCGGTGCTGAACCAGGTCACCGCCGAGGGCTTCGACTGGCAGATCCCGGGCCTGCGCGAGGAGCTGGTCACCGCCTGGATCAAGTCCCTGCCCAAGGCGGTCCGCCGCAACTTCGTGCCCGCCCCGGACTTCGCCAAGGCGGCGCTGCGCGAGCTGAGGGAACGGCAGGAGCCCCTGCTGCCGACCCTGGAGCACGTGCTCAAGCGGATGACGGCGATCACGGTCCCGCCGGAGGCCTGGGACGAGGAGCGCGTCCCGGAGCACCTCAAGGTGACCTTCCGGGTGGTGGACGGCCGCAAGAAGCTCGCCGAGTCCAAGGACCTGGAGGAGCTGCGGCTGAGCCTCAAGCCGAAGCTGAAGGAGACCCTCTCCTCGGCGGCCTCCGGGCAGGGCATCGAGCAGTCCGGGCTGACCGCCTGGCCGTCCGCCCTGCCGGTGCTCCAGCGCACCTTCGAGCAGCGCTCCCGGGGCCATTCGCTGCGCGCCTACCCGGCGCTGGTGGACGAGGGCGACACGGTCGGCATCAAGCTGTTCGACACCCCGCAGGCGCAGGCGCAGGCGATGTGGGCGGGCACCCGGCGGCTCCTGGCGCTGACCACCACCTCGCCGGCCAAGTCGATCCAGGGCCGGCTGGGCAACCAGGCCAAGCTCGCGCTGTCCTACAACCCGCACGGCTCGATCCCGGCCCTCTTCGAGGACGTGGTGGCCTGCGCGACCGACCGGCTGATGGCCCGGGCCGGCGGACCGGCCTGGGACGAGGCGGCGTTCGGCTCGCTGCACGACAAGGTCCGGGCCGACCTGTACGACCTGTCGGCGGACACCACCCTGAAGTCGGCCACCGCGCTGATCGCCTTCCACAAGGCGTCGAACCGGCTGAAGTCGGTGAGCAGTCCGGTGCTGCTGGGCGCGGTGAACGACATCCGGCTGCACCTGGCCTCGCTGGTGCACCCGGGCTTCGTGACCGCGACCGGCTGGCAGCGGCTGCCCGACCTCAAGCGGTACCTGCTGGCGGTGGACCGCCGGCTGGAGGCGCTGCCCAACCACCCCCAGCGGGACTCCCAGCAGCTGCTGAAGGTCCAGCAGGTGCAGCAGGCGTACGGGGAGCTGCTGGCGGCCGTACCGGCCGGGCAGCAGCCCTCCGAGGAGGTGCGGGCGATCCGCTGGATGATCGAGGAGCTGCGGGTCAGTTTCTTCGCCCAGTCGCTGGGCACGCCGTCACCGGTCTCCGAGAAGCGGATCATGAAGGCGATGGAGGCCGCCCGGGCGTCGCTCTGAGCCCGCCCCAGCTCAGCGGGCCGGGGTCCCCAGGAGCCAGTTCGACCTGGGGGCCCACCATGGGCTACAGTCTGTCTTGTTCGCAGCGCAGCAAGCGAGTGAACGAGATCAGAACACTCTGGTCCCGTGGAGCAGTTGGTTAGCTCGCCACCCTGTCAAGGTGGAGGTCGCGGGTTCAAGTCCCGTCGGGATCGCCGTAGTCGAGAGGCCCGGAACCGTTTGGTTCCGGGCCTCTCGTTTTTGTCTGACGCCCCATTACCCGGTCCAGGTCTAGACCACAAGTGACCGTGTGTGTGATGGTCGTCACCCACCCCCTCCGGGAACCGGCCGTTCGAACGCCTCTCCGGGAGGGCGCTAATTTAATATGTAAAATTGTACTGCCATTAACAGTAAATCCCCCCCACCCCATCCACCTCAAATCGTTATCCGGAGTTCAACATTCCGGGCGGTGGCGCCACCACGACAGACGTGTAGAAACAAAGAAAGGGACCGCTTACCGGACCCGGCGGAGTCCGGTAAGCGGCCCCTTTCGAAGAGCCTTGCGTCTTCGGCCCGTCAGGCCTCGGTGCGCTGAGCCGGAATACCGGCCAGCAGGGCGCGCACCTCCGCCTCGCGATAGCGGCGGTGACCGCCGAGCGTGCGAATGGACGTGAGCTTGCCGGCCTTGGCCCAGCGCGTCACGGTCTTCGGGTCCACGCGGAACATGGTGGCGACCTCTGCCGGCGTCAGCAGAGGTTCGGCATCAGGGGTACGAGCGGTCATGAGCGGCCTCCTCGGGAGAACCGAACCAGGGCGGTTCTATCCTTCAAATTCTGCACCTTGGCCCGCGATGCCCGAAATGGCATAGACGGGCCGAGTCGGTAATAGGACGAACGGCTTGTCCTGGTGTCTACAACTACACCATCCGTCCAGCCCTATCGACCAAACCGCCAAAATTGACCCCTCACGGGTTCAAGGCCGACGGATGGCGATGGACCACCCCATAACGGGCAGTCACGTAATAGTGACATTCGGTTACGAGGGGACCAGACCCCCCGTTTTCCCGCAAAGCGCGCATCGACTCCAGAACCACCCAAAAGTGGGCACGCTCACGTGAAGTTGGGCTGGTTGTCCCATTTTTGCACATAGGGGTTAGTTCGCGTCAACGGTGAGTAGTGTCACGTTCGACAGGTATTGACCCGAACCAGGACCTTGGTCATGCAGGACGGGCCGTAGGACTCTTACAGTCTTACAAGTACCACCGACACCCCGAGGGCCCTGCCGTGACGGCCCCTCAGCCGGACGGGCCCGCCTAGTTCGCGTACCGCAGCGCCAGCACCCGCCGCCAGCGCACCGTGAGCTCCTCGTACGCCCTCATGGCCTCCGCGGCCTCCCCGGCCCGCAGCGCCCGCAGCCCGTCCTCCAGCTCCCCCGCCGAACGGTCCGCCGACAGCCGCTCCGGCCCCAGCAGGTGCACCAGCCCCCCGTAGTCCAGTTCCACCAACGACCGCGGATGGAACTCCTCCAGCCACCGCCCCACCTGTTCCGCCCCCCGCACCAGTTCCCCCTCCGGCACCGCCTCGCGCAGCGCCCGGTACGCCCGGGCCACCCGCCGGCGCGCCTGCGCCATCGGCGTCAGGTAGAAGAGCGCCGCCGTGTCCCCCCGGATCCCCTCCCCGTCACGTTCCCCCGTTTCCCCCTCTCCCACTCCTGCGGGGACGAAGCACCGGTCCTCCTCCCCGAACGGCAGGAACCACCGCACCGGCACCTCCCACCGGCTGGTGAGGATCCACGGCCGGGCGTCCGGGTGCTCGGCCCGCCAGCGCTCCCGGTCCGCCTCCGCCGCCTCCCGGGTCGCCTGCGGCAGCGCGGTGTCCACCAGCGCCACCGGGGCCCCCGCCCGCAGCTCCTCCAGCGCCTGCCAGCTCCGCAGCCTGGTCGCCCACGGGCAGACGTACAGCACCCCGTCCACGGCGCGGACGAACGCCCGCTCGCTCTCCCGCTCCGGCAGCGCCCGCGGCGTCCGGCCGACCACCTCGGCCAGCGCCGAGCGCTGCTCGTCCAGGACCGCCGCCGCGACCGACCGGCCGGCCTCCGCCGCGTCCGGCCCGTGCTCCGCCGCGTAGGCCTGCCAGCGTGCCCGCTCGGGTTCCGGGTACGCGGCCAGCGGTTCGTAGACCCGCAGGTGCGCGGCGTAGGGCGGCAGCACGGAGGTGCGTACGACGGTCACGTCCTGCATGGTCCCACGCGGCCCCGCCGGCCGGGAGGGTGCGGTTCGCGGACGCACTCCCGCGTCGCCGCCGAACCGTCCCCGAACCGTTCGCGGACGGCCCCCGGGAGCGGCTCCGGAACGGCTCCGGGCCTGGTCCGGGCCGCGGGCGGGCCACGGGCGGGCCTGGTCCGGACCGCCCGCCGGTCGGACCGGCGGAGCCCCTCCCACCCGGCCCGTCTCACCCATCGGACAACCGGCCCGAGCTTCGCCAAGGGGGCGGATCGGCGGCTTTCCCGCGGCTACGCTTCGCCCTACGCGCCCGCACCACAGCAGCGGGCCTCGGAATTACTGGAGTCACCACAGTGACCGACGTACAGACCGCATCCGCCACGCACCCCGCACCCGGCGTGCTCAGCAGGATCTTCGGCACCTCCCAGGACGGCGCCAACGGCGACGGCCACGAGCAGGTCGTGCTCTGCCACGACCGCTCCTCCGGACTCAAGGCGATCATCGCCGTCCACTCCACCGCGCTGGGCCCCGCCCTCGGCGGCACCCGCTTCTTCCCGTACGCCTCCGAGGAGGCGGCGCTGGAGGACGCCCTCAACCTCTCGCGCGGCATGTCCTACAAGAACGCGCTGGCCGGGCTCGACCTCGGCGGCGGCAAGGCCGTCATCATCGGCGACCCGAACAAGGACAAGAACGAGGCGATGCTCCGCGCCTACGGCCGGTTCGTCGAGTCGCTGCGCGGCCGCTACATCACCGCCTGCGACGTCGGCACCTACGTCCAGGACATGGACGTCGTCGCGCGCGAGACCGGCTTCGTGACCGGCCGCTCGCCCGAGAACGGCGGCGCGGGCGACTCGTCCATCCTCACCGCGTTCGGCGTCTTCCAGGGCATGCGCGCCTCGGCCCAGGCCCGCTGGGGCCAGCCGACCCTGCGCGGCAAGCGCGTCGGCGTCGCGGGCGTCGGCAAGGTCGGCCACTACCTGGTCGGCCACCTGGTCGCGGACGGCGCCACCGTCGTCGTCACCGACGTCTCGGAGACCGCCGTCAACCGCGTGCGGGCGGCCCACCCGGAGGTGGAGGTCGTCGCCGACACCGCCGCGCTCCTCCAGGCCAAGCTGGACGTCTACGCCCCCTGCGCCCTCGGCGGCGCGCTCACCGACGACTCGGTGGCGGCGCTGGGCGAGTTCGGCACCGTCGTCGTCTGCGGCGCCGCGAACAACCAGCTGGCCCACCCGGGCGTCGAGAAGGACCTCGCCGACCGCGGCATCCTCTACGCCCCGGACTACCTCGTGAACTCCGGCGGCGTCATCCAGGTCGCCGACGAGATCGAGGGCTTCAACTTCGACCGCGCCAAGAACAAGGCGACGAAGATCTTCGACACCACCCTGGAGATCTTCACCCGGGCCGCCTCCGACGGCGTGCCGCCGGCCGTCGCCGCCGACCGCCTGGCCGAGAAGCGGATGCGCGAGATCAGCGCGCTGCGCTCGGTGCTGCTGCCGGCCGCCCGCCGGGGCTGATCCCGGGCCCCCGGCCGGACCGGGTCGACCCGCGGTGCGCGGGGGGCGTCCACTTCCGTCCCCCGCGCATCACAATGTGGAACCGGATTCTCACTTCTGCGCCCGATCGGGTGATCCAACGTCCCCCTTGGGGGGATAATCGATCCGGGAACAACGGACCCGAGACACCTCCGGACAGCGTGCAGAAAGCCGCAAAACCTCCCCTGACCTGGGACGACCCGGTCGCGGGTGCGGCCGGTGCGCGCCACGTCACACCGACGACGTACCGTCCAGCGGCAGAAACAGGTACCGTTAATGCTCCAAGGGACGGTTCTCCCCATTCGGGCAGGCCGCTCTTGATCATGAACACGTGTCAGACTCGGGGCCGTGAGCCCCATCGTTGAGGGGGTCGACCCATGGGGCGCGGCCGGGCCAAGGCCAAGCAGACGAAGGTCGCCCGCGAGCTGAAGTACAACAGCGGCGGGTTCGACGCCAATCGTCTCTCCAGCGAGCTGGGCGTATCGCCCTCCACCTCCCCGATCGAGCCGGAGCCGATCGAAGAGGACGAGGACGACGACCCCTACGCGGAGTACGCGGCTCGTTACGCCGATGACGGCGAGGACGACGACACCGAGTCGGGTACCGGGCCTTCCCAGGCCCGTCGGCGCGCGTAGTCTCCCAGTCTGACCAGACCGGCCTCGGTGCCCAGTGCACCGGGCCGGTTTTCGGCGTTCCCGCGTGCTCCCGGCGCACCCCGGGGCTCGTGGGGCACCCGCCCGGGCCTTCGCGCACCCCGGCGCACGGGCACCGGTACGCGAAGGGGCCCCGCCGGCGTGCCGCCCGGCGGGGCCCTTCGCCCGGTTCCGTGCTCAGCCCGCGGTGAAGCCCTCGTAGGCGTTGTAGAGCGCCGCGCCGCCGTCGTGCTCGTCGGTCCGCTCGACGATGTCGCCCAGCAGCCAGGACTCGACGCCGCGGTCCTCCAGGATCGACAGCACCACGTCCACCGAGTGCGGCGGGACGACCGCCACCATGCCGATGCCCATGTTGAGCGTCTTCTCGATCTCCAGGGTGGCCACCCCGCCGACCCGGGCGACGGTCTGGAACACCGGCAGCGGGGTCCAGGTGCCGCGGTCCAGGCGGGCGTGCAGGCCGTCCGGGACGACCCGGGCCAGGTTGGCCGCGAGACCGCCGCCGGTGACGTGCGAGAAGGCGTGGACCTCGGTGGCCCGGGTCAGCGCCAGGCAGTCCAGCGAGTAGATCCGGGTCGGCTCCAGCAGCTCCTCGCCGAGGGTCCGGCCGAACTCCTCGACCTTGCGGTCCAGCTTCCAGCCGGCCTCGTTCAGCAGCACGTGACGGACCAGCGAGTAGCCGTTGGAGTGCAGGCCCGAGGCGGCCATCGCGATCACCACGTCGCCGGCCCGGACGCGCTCGGCGCCCAGCAGCGCGTCCGCCTCGACCACGCCGGTGCCGGCGCCCGCGACGTCGTACTCGTCCGGCCCGAGCAGGCCCGGGTGCTCGGCGGTCTCGCCGCCGACCAGGGCGCAGCCGGCCAGGGCGCAGCCCTCCGCGATGCCCTTGACGATCGCCGCGACCCGCTCCGGGACGACCTTGCCGACGCAGATGTAGTCGGTCATGAAGAGCGGCTCGGCACCGCAGACCACCAGGTCGTCGACGACCATGCCGACCAGGTCGTGGCCGATCGTGTCGTGCTTGTCCATGGCGGCGGCGATCGCCACCTTGGTGCCCACGCCGTCGGTGGCCGAGGCCAGCAGCGGCCGCTCGTAGCGCTTGAAGGCGGACGCGTCGAAGAGCCCGGCGAAGCCGCCGATGCCGCCGACCACCTCGGGCCGGCTCGCCTTCTTCACCCACTGCTTCATGAGCTCGACGGCGCGGTCGCCCGCCTCGATGTCGACGCCGGCGGCGGCGTAGGTGGCGCCGTTCTGGTTCGTGGTCACTGCGGTGCGGCCCTCTCGGGTCAGTGGGGGTCGGAACAGCGGTGGGGCCCCGGGGTTCCGGGACCCCACCGTCGGGTCGTTACGGGCGGCGCAGCGCGTCGGCCGCGCCCGCCCCGCCGAGCAGCGACTGGACGCCGTCCAGGTCGCTGCCGCTGGTCGGCTTGCCGCGGACCGCCGGCTGCTGCTGGCCGCCCTTGATCTCGGCCTCCAGCAGGAGCTTGCCGAGCAGCGCCGGATCCGGCAGCTCCATCGGGTACTCGCCGTCGAAACAGGCCCGGCAGAGCCGGTCCTTCGGCTGCTTGGTGGCCTCGATCATGCCGTCGATCGAGATGTAGGAGAGCGAGTCCGCGCCGAGCGTGCGGCCGATCTCCTCGATCGTCATGCCGTTGGCGATCAGCTCCGCACGGGTGGCGAAGTCGATGCCGAAGAAGCAGGGCCACTTCACCGGCGGCGACGAGATCCGGATGTGGACCTCGGCGGCGCCCGCTTCGCGGAGCATCTTCACCAGGGCGCGCTGGGTGTTGCCGCGGACGATCGAGTCGTCGACCACGACGAGGCGCTTGCCCTGGATGACCTCGCGCAGCGGGTTCAGCTTGAGCCGGATGCCGAGCTGGCGGATGGTCTGGCTGGGCTGGATGAAGGTGCGGCCGACGTAGGCGTTCTTCACCAGGCCGGAGCCGTACGGGATGCCGCTGGCCTCGGCGTAGCCGATCGCGGCGGGGGTGCCGGACTCGGGCGTCGCTATCACCAGGTCGGCGTCGGCCGGAGCCTCGGCGGCCAGCTTGCGCCCCATCTCCACGCGGGAGAGGTGCACGTTGCGGCCGGCGATGGAGGTGTCCGGGCGGGCCAGGTAGACGTACTCGAAGACGCAGCCCTTGGGCCGGGCCTCGGCGAACCGCGAGGTGCGCATGCCGTTCTCGTCGATGGCGATGAGCTCGCCCGGCTCGACCTCGCGGATGAAGGAGGCGCCGCAGATGTCCAGTGCCGCCGTTTCGGAGGCGACCACCCATCCGCGCTCCAGCCGGCCCAGCACCAGCGGGCGGATGCCCTGCGGGTCGCGGGCGGCGTAGAGCGTGTGCTCGTCCATGAAGACGAGCGAGAAGGCGCCCTTGACCTTGGGCAGGACGAGCTTGGCCGTCTCCTCGATGGAGAGGTCCGGGTGACCGGCGAGCAGCGCGGTCACCAGGTCGGTGTCGTTGGTCGCCGCCGAGCGTCCGGAGCGGGAGACGTGCTCCTCACCGGGGAGTTCGGCGACCATGGCCGCCAGTTCGGCGGTGTTCACCAGGTTTCCGTTGTGCCCGAGGGCCAGCGAACCGTGGACGGTCGCCCGGAAGGTCGGCTGGGCGTTCTCCCAGACCGAGGAACCGGTGGTCGAGTAGCGGGCGTGTCCGACGGCGATATGCCCGTGCAACGACCCCAGCGAGGCCTCGTCGAAGACCTGGGAGACGAGTCCCATGTCCTTGAAGACGAGAATCTGGGAGCCATTGCTCACTGCGATGCCCGCGGATTCCTGACCGCGGTGCTGCAGGGCGTAAAGGCCGAAGAACGTGAGCTTGGCGACCTCCTCGCCGGGAGCCCAGACACCGAAGACGCCGCAAGCGTCCTGGGGGCCTTTCTCGCCGGGAAGAAGATCGTGGTTGAGTCTTCCGTCACCACGTGGCACGCCTTCGAGTCTAGGGCAGTTGGCACAGGCTTCCGGAACCCGGGAGGACGGGATTGTCGGGCGGTCGGCTGGTAACGCGCGTAGACAAAACCCCTTACCCGCGGTGGATTTCGGCGGCCCCGCATTCCCCGCGCACCCGGTTGGCCTTGCGGTTCGCGCCCGTTGGCGCATTCCGTGCACGGACGACCCTTCGCCGCGCGTTCGGCCGCCGTTCGCCCAACGTGAGCCTGCTCACCCGGGCCGTTCGATGACGCCGGGTGTCCTCCGGGTAGCGCTGCGCTCCGCGGCGACTACGCAGCCGGCAGCAGCAGGCCCCAGCAGCCGGGGTGGACCGTCCAGGTGCGCGCCCGGACGGGGCCGACCGGATGGCCGTCCGCCTCGTACCCGAAGCCGCGTCCGACCACCGAGACACTGGCCGCCCGCACCCGCACCAGGGCGCCGGGCGTGCGGACCACGATCTCCATGACGCCCTCGCCGAGCGCCTCGCCGGACGGCAGCGTCACCTGGACCGCCCGGACCGGGTGGTGGACGTCGGCGAGCAGCCGGCCGTCCGCCTCGACCCGCACCCGGGCGCCCTGCTCGCCCCTGCTCTCGGCCCCGGCCTCGGGCGTGAGTACGGTCCCCTGCTCGGCCGCAGCCAGTTTCGCCCATAGCGAACGCCAGCCGCTCGAACGGCCGACCGGGCGACGGGTTCCGCCCCCCGGGATCCGCACCCCGCCGAGCGCCACCCCGCCGCCGTCGTCCACCAGCAGGTCGAGCTTGCGCGGCGCCCCCGCGAGCACCGCCCGCGCCGCCGCCACCGGAGCCCCCGGCACACCCAGCGCCCGCGCCGCCGCCAGTCCGTCCGCCCGGCCCACCGGGACCATGCCCACCGCGTCGGCCCCCAGCTCACGCTGGCGGTGCAGGGCCTGGAGCACACGCTGCAACGCGAGGTCGGAACCGATCACCACCGGTCGCCTCCGGCCGCGGTGCGAAAGCACCCGGTCGAGCTCGGACGGGCTCTCCGGGCACGCCACCTTGACGTCCGCCCCACCGGAGAGAACGTCCTTCGCGATCCGCACCGACTCGCCGTCGGTCTGCCGGGCCGCCGGGTCGAGGAGGAGCAGGAGCGGCTCGGGGCCGCCGGTTGCGGGCGTGGACAGGGACGACACAACCGGTCCTTCCTCAGGTAATCTCTCGGTGCAAGAGCCCCTTGCGCTATTGCGCCAGGGGCTTCGTCTATCTCGGGGCAGACTGCGGCCTACGCAGGATGCCCCAACCGGAAGGGGTGTACGCCTGTGCCGGCACTCGTGCTCGTTGGCGCTCAGTGGGGAGACGAGGGCAAGGGGAAGGCGACGGACCTCCTCGGCGGCTCCGTCGACTACGTCGTCCGCTACCAGGGCGGCAACAACGCCGGTCACACGGTGGTCATCGGCGACCAGAAGTATGCCCTGCACCTGCTCCCTTCCGGCATCCTCAGCCCGAACGTGACGCCGGTGATCGGCAACGGTGTCGTCATCGACCCGGGCGTGCTGCTCTCCGAGCTCAGCGGCCTGAACGAGCGCGGCATCGACACCTCCAAGCTGCTGATCTCGGGCAACGCCCACCTGATCACGCCGTACCACCGGACCCTGGACAAGGTCACCGAGCGCTTCCTCGGCAAGCGCCGGATCGGCACCACCGGCCGCGGCATCGGCCCGACCTACGCGGACAAGATCAACCGCGTCGGCATCCGGGTCCAGGACCTCTTCGACGAGTCGATCCTGCAGCAGAAGATCGAAGCCGCGCTGCACGACAAGAACCAGCTGCTGGTCAAGCTCTACAACCGCCGCGCCATCCCGGCCGAGCTGGTGCTGGAGGAGTACCTCGGCTACGCGGACAAGATCAAGCCGTTCCTCGCCGACACCACGCTGGTGCTGGACGAGGCGCTCAAGGCGAACAAGGTCGTCCTGCTGGAGGGCGGCCAGGGCACCCTGCTCGACGTCGACCACGGCACGTACCCCTTCGTGACCTCGTCGAACCCGACCGCGGGCGGCGCCTGCACCGGCGCCGGCATCGGCCCCACCAAGATCGACCGGGTCATCGGCATCCTGAAGGCGTACACCACCCGCGTCGGCTCGGGCCCGTTCCCGACCGAGCTGCTCGACGCGGACGGCGAGGCCCTGCGGCGGATCGGCGGCGAGCGCGGTGTCACCACCGGCCGTGACCGCCGCTGCGGCTGGTTCGACGCGGTCATCGCGCGCTACGCGACCCGGGTCAACGGCCTCACCGACTTCTTCCTCACCAAGCTCGACGTGCTGACCGGCTGGGAGCAGATCCCGGTCTGCGTCGCGTACGAGATCGACGGGCAGCGGGTCGAGGAGCTGCCGTACAACCAGTCGGACTTCCACCACGCCAAGCCGATCTACGAGTCGCTGCCGGGCTGGAACGAGGACATCAGCGGGGCGAAGACCTTCGGCGACCTGCCGAAGAACGCCCAGGCGTACGTGAAGGCGCTGGAGGAGATGTCGGGCGCCCCCATCTCCGCCATCGGCGTCGGCCCGGGCCGGTACGAGACGATCCAGATCAACTCGTTCGTCTGAGCACCCGCCACCGGCTGGGGGGAGCCCTGCGGACCTCGTGTCCGCAGGGCTCCCCTTTGCCCTTGCAAGTTTGCACTAGGGCAATGCGGCATTGCATCTAGTGCATTCGCCCGCTATTTTTCGATCATGACTGCGAAGCTTCCCGCCCCCGTCACGCTCACCGGCCGCCACGTGCGCCTGGAGCCGCTCGGCCGCGGCCACCTCACCGAGCTGTGGTCGTCCGTCGGCCGGGACCAGGACGTCTGGCGCTGGATCCCGTTCGCCGCGCCGACCACCGAGGAGGAGCTCGGCGCGATCCTCGACCTCCGGCTCGCGGAGGTCGCCGCCGGGACGGCCGTGAAGTTCGCCGCCGTCGACCTCGCCTCGGGGCGGGCCGTCGGCATCACCGGGTTCTACGACTTCAGCACGGAGAACGAACTGGTCGAGATCGGCGGCACCTGGAACGCCCGGTCGGCGTGGCGGACCGGCCTCAACACCGAGTCCAAGCTGCTGCTGCTCACGTACGCGTTCGAGGAACTCGGCATGGGCCGGGTGTTCTGGAAGACGGACGCGCTCAACGACCGCTCCCGCAACGCGATCCTGCGCCTCGGCGCCACGTTCGAGGGCATCCACCGCCGCGACAAGCGGCGCGACACCGGGGTCTGGCGCGACACCGCGTACTTCTCGATGCTGAGGGAGGAGTGGCCCGCGGCCCGTGTGCGCCTGGAGGAGCGGCTGGCCGCGGGCTGACCGCGCAAGGCCCGGGGCCCGCCGGGCGAGCGGGCGAGCGGGGCGAAGGGGCGAGAAGGTCTCAACACCGGCCGATGGTGGGCCGTTTCACGACCCGCTGCGGCGTTCCACCGAGAGCTACCGGTGCGAACGCCCCCGCCCCGACGGAAGTCGGCGCGACAGCGCCTCCTCCTGTCGGCCGGTGGAGGAGCGGCCGGAGGCCGAGTCCCCTCCGCCGGAGCGCCTCTCCCGCTGCTGACGGCTCGCGATGATCTGCGCCACCACGCCGACGAAGAGCACCGACACCAGCAGTCCCGTCAGCAGCACGACAGCCATCAGCGATCGACCGCCGCCACGGCCCGAACCGCCCTGCCACAAAGCCCGATGAGTTCCACACCCCAGTCATCGGCCAAAGCGGCGACGAGGTCAAGCCCCCGCCCACCCGTTCGAGCCACCTCCGGTCCCGGTCGGACCGGCGGCGGGGAGCGTCGCGCTTCACGGCCATGTGAGGCCGCCCGCACCGCAGTTCGAGCCCGGCGGCGGTTGCGCCGCCGCCGCCGACCAGGGCACCGGTCACCGGCTCGGAGAGGTCGGACCGGCCCGTCGGTGCCGGTCCCGCACGGCCCCGGCAGATCCCGGCAGATCCCGACGAAGATCCCGGAGCAACCGCCTCGGCACCCCGACGGCCCCGTCAGGGGATCCCGCCTGCCGCCCTCCACGAGTGGCGCCGAACCCGCCTCGCGCGCCACACTGCCGAGGCGTCGAGCACGGCGAGTTCGACCACTCCGCTCTCCGGAACCACGCCGCCCCTCACCACCGATCCTCCCGGGAGTACTCATGGACGACCACGACCCGCAGGCTCCGGGCGATCGCCCCCGGGTCACCATCACCCCGGACGCCGTCCTCGTCCGCAGCGGCCGCTCCCCCGACGCGCCCCACGCCGTCCTCACCCACCAGGAGTGGAAGGACCTCGTCGCCGCCGTCAAGCAGGGCGAGTTCACCGTCTGATCGACACCCCGGACCGCCGGGGCAGCGGTCGACCGCCACCCGGATCGGGCCCCGCACCGGGTGGCGCCGACGCCGGAGGGGCCGGGGCCGGTTAGGGTCGCGGCGTGGCTGAGGTGGCGGTGATTCGTAGCGACGTACCCGGGTCGTTCGCATGGGCGGTGTTCCACGAACGGCATCCGCGGCTGGTGAGCCAGGTGCTGGCGGCCCTGCCGTACGGGGCTCGGGAACGGGCGGCAGTGGAGCGGCTGCTGGTGGAGAGCACCACCGGGGTACTGGAGCCGCCGCCGGCGGACGCGCACGACCGCGCCGAGTGGCTGGCCTGGGGCGAGGGGCTCTGGGGGCGGCCGTGGGGCGAGGCACCGTTCCTGTGGGCGGAGAGCTACTTCTACCGGCGGCTGCTGGAGGCCACCGGCTACTTCGGGGACGGCGTCTGGCAGGGGATCGACCCCTTCGGACCGTTCAAGGCACCCGAGTTGGCGGACGCGGCGGTGGACGGGTTCGGCGACGGACCGCAGGAGCTGCTGGTGTCCTCCCTGTGGGGGAACCGGGCGGACCTGGGGTTCCGGATCACCGCCGGCGAAGGCCGGGACGCGGTACGGGACGCGCTGGTGGTGGACGACTCGGCGGCGTTCTGGACCGGGCTGGAGAAGGGCCGGGGCGGGCGGGTCGCCGTGGTGGCGGACAACGCCGGACCCGAACTGCTGCCCGACCTCGCGCTGATCGACCACCTGCTGACGAGCGGACTCGCGGCCGGGGTCGCCCTGTACGTGAAGCCCCGGCCGTACTTCGTGTCGGACGCGACGATGGCCGACGTCCTCGCGGCGGTCGGCCGCCTGCACGGCACGGCGGCGGGCCGGCGGATCCGGCGGGCGATGGAGGACGGCACGCTGGCCGTCCGGACGCACCCGTTCTTCTGCGCGCCGCTGCCCTACGACGCGATGCCCGCCGACCTGCGGGCGGAGTTCGGCGGTGCGGCCCTCACCGTCCTCAAGGGTGACCTCAACTACCGCCGGCTGGTGGGCGACCGGCACTGGCCGCCGACGACGCCGTTCGCCGACACGGTCGACCACTTCCCCTCGCCCGTCGCGGCGCTGCGCACGCTCAAGTCGGACGTGCTGGTGGGGGTGGACCCGGGAACGCTCGCGCGGCTGGACCGCTCCGGGACGGCGTGGCGGACGGACGGGCGTCACGCGCTGGTCCAGGTCCGGGGGGCGGGGCAGCGGTAAATACGAGCGAAGGACGACGAGGAGCTTCGCTAGGATTGGGCTCGCCCACAGTGGAACTCGCTCTGTGCGGCAGCCCGGGAGCCCGCGTGCGTGCCGGCCTCCCGTCGCAGCCCCAGAACCCTGCGCCTGTCACGGCACTCCGGGGTAGGGGTCCGTGCGGGAGAAATCGGAGCATCCGAGGATGGCTCGGCACCTGATCACCAGCGCCCTTCCCTACATCAACGGGATCAAGCACCTGGGCAACATGGTCGGGTCCATGCTGCCGGCGGACGTCTACTCCCGGTACCTGCGGCAGCGCGGGCACGAGGTGCTGTACATCTGCGCGACGGACGAGCACGGCACGCCGGCCGAACTGGCCGCCCAGGAAGCCGGGCTGCCGGTGGCGGAGTTCTGCGCACGGGCGCACGACCGGCAGAAGGCGGTGTACGACGGCTTCCGGCTGTCGTTCGACCACTTCGGGCGCAGTTCCTCGGTGCAGAACCGGGAGATCACCCAGGAGATCGCCCGCGAGCTGCACGCCAACGGGTTCGTCGAGGAGCGGGCGATCCGTCAGGTGTACTCGGTCACCGACGGGCGCTTCCTGCCGGACCGGTACATCGTCGGGACCTGCCCGCACTGCGGCTACGACAAGGCGCGCGGCGACCAGTGCGAGAACTGCACGCGCGTCCTGGACCCGACGGACCTGCTGGAGCCCCGGTCGGCGATCAGCGGCAGCTCGGACCTGGAGGTGCGGGAGACCAAGCACCTGTTCCTGCTCCAGTCGAAGCTGACCGAGCAGGTGGAGCAGTGGGTCGACGAGCACGGTGACCAGTGGCCGGTGCTCGCCTCGTCGATCGCCCGCAAGTGGCTGGCCGAGGGCCTCCAGGACCGGGCGATCACCCGCGACCTGGAGTGGGGCGTCCCGGTGCCGGCCGACGTGTGGCCGGAGCTGGCAGCCGCCGGCAAGGTCTTCTACGTCTGGTTCGACGCGCCGATCGAGTACATCGGCGCCACCAAGGAGTGGTCGGACGCGGCCGCCGACGGCGAGACCCGGGACTGGAGGTCCTGGTGGTACGAGGCGGACGGCACCGTCCGGTACACCGAGTTCATGGCCAAGGACAACGTGCCGTTCCACACCGTGATGTTCCCGGCGACGATCATCGGCTCGCGCCGGCCGTGGAAGAAGGTCGACTACGTCAAGGCCTTCAACTGGCTGACGTACTACGGCGGGAAGTTCTCCACCAGCCAGAAGCGCGGCATCTTCACGGACGTCGCCCTGGAGCTGCTGCCGGCCGACTACTGGCGCTACTTCCTGATGGCGCACGCGCCCGAGTCGGACGACTCCAGCTTCACCTGGGACCTCTTCGCCTCGACCGTCAACAAGGACCTCGCCGACACTCTCGGCAACTTCGTCAACCGGGTGCTCTCGTTCAGCCGCAAGCGGTTCGGCGACGACGTGCCGGCCGGGCACGCGGCGGCGGAGCCGGAGGAGCGGCTGGGGGCGCAGATCGCCGAGCTGCTGGCCGACTACGAGGCGCAGCTGGAGGCCCTCAACTTCCGCAAGGCGACGCAGAGTCTGCGGGCGCTGTGGAGTGCCGGCAACGCGTACCTCGACGAGAAGGCCCCCTGGCTCCAGGTGAAGACCGACCCGGAGGCGGCGGCCCTCACGCTCCGGACGGCGATGAACCTGATCCACCTGTACGCGGTGGTCTCGGAGCCGTTCGTCCCGACGGCGGCGGAGGCCATGCGCGCGGCGTTCGCGCTGCCGGCCGACGCCCCCGCGCGGACCCGCGGCTGGGTGAGCGCGGAGGAGGCGCGGGCGCTGGACGCGGTGCCGGCCGGGACGCCGTTCACGGTGCCGCCGGTACTGTTCGCGAAGATCACGGACGAGGACCTGGCCGCCTGGGCCGAGCGCTTCGGCGGCGGCGAGTAGGCGGGGAGCGGGCGGGAAGCGGGCGGGGCGCGGACCGAGCGCCACCGGGTGGCGGGCACCCGGACGACGCGGCCGCACGACTCCGTCCCGGACGGGGGCGGGCGGCCGCGCCGCCTCCCGGTGCGGTAGCGGCCCCGGCCCCGACTCCGGCCCCGCCCCGGCCCCGCTCAGCCGAGGGAGGCGCGGGCGGCGGCGAGCAGCGGGACGAGGTCGGGGGTGGCGGTGGCGGCCTCGTCGAGGGCGGCGGTGAGGCTCTCCTCGTAGGTGGTGCGCGCCTCGCCGTGGCGGGCGCGGCCGGCCTCGGTGAGGACGGTGTAGACGCCGCGCCTGTCGTCGGGACAGAGGTCCCGGTACGTGAAGTCGGCGGCGTTGAGGCGGGCGACCAGGCGGGTGACGGAGCTCTGGTTGAGGCCGAGCCCGGTCGCGAGGTCCTGCATCCGCAGTTCGCTCTTCGGCGCCTCGGCGAGCAGGCCGAGGGCGCGGTACTCCGAGAGGCCGAGTCCGTGCCGGCGCTGGAGGACGGTGGCGAGCCGGCCCTCGACCTGAGCGTGCAGGGCCGTCAGGCGGCCCCACATCCGGGTGTCGGCGGTCGGCCCGGCGGCGTCGGGGACCGCACCGGGGGCGGCTGGGCTGGGTCGGGTGGACATCGGGCGCTCCCTGGCCTTGCGGGTCTGGCGGGCGGGTCTGGCGGGCGGGGCGAAACGGGTTGACACGATGTTACTTGTACATGCATGCTCTTGCCCAGGTCGATGTACTTGCACATACATGCAACAACTAAGCCCTGAGAGGTCCTTCCCATGGCCTGGATCTACCTGCTCATCGCCTCGGTCTTCGAGGTGGTCTTCGCCCTCGCCACCAACGCCACCCACGGCTTCACCGTGCTGGGCCCGTCCCTGCTCACCGCGGGCGCCGCGGCCGGCGGGATCTTCTTCCTCAGCCTGGCCCTCAAGACCCTCGACGTCGGCGTCGGCTACACCGTGTGGACCGGAATCGGCTCGGTCGGCACCGTCCTCCTCGGCACCCTGATCTTCGACGAGGAGATGAACGCCGGAAAGGCCGTCGCCTTCGTGCTCATCATCGGCGGCGTCCTGGGCCTCAAGCTGGCCGACCGGCCGGGCCGGGCGGCCACTGCCGCCGGAGCGGCGGAGAAGCAGGCCGGGCAGGCGGGGCAGCAGACCGCCGCACCGGCCCCGGCGGCCACCGTCGCCACCGGCTGACCGCCCCGCCGGCACCCGCACCGCCCCCGCGCTCCGCGCCCCACACCCCGCACAGCCCCACGAGAGAGAGTTGCACCGTCATGGCCTGGGCCTTCCTCGCGATCGCCGTCGTCTTCGAGATCGTCTTCGCCCTCGGCACCAACGCCACCAAGGGCTTCACCGTGTTCTGGCCCTCCGTCCTCACCCTGACCGCCGCCGCGGGAGGGATCTACACGCTGAGCCTCGCCCTCCGCACCCTCGACGTCGGCGTCGGGTACACGATCTGGACGGGGCTGGGTTCGATCGGCACCGTTGTCCTCGGCGCGCTGATCTACAAGGAGCGCATCACACTGCCCAAACTGCTCTCCTTCGCCTCGATCATCGCGGGGGTGCTCACGCTGAAGCTGGCGTCAGGAGTCTGATCCCCCAGGCGATTTCACCCGATCGTGGAATCGTCCGCCCGATCCGGATCGGGAAGACTGGCCGTCCCCGACCGATCCCCGAGGGAGGCGGCGATGGACGCCGAGGACGAGCCGCTGGCCGAGTGGTACGCGCGGCGGGCACGCCGCCGACGGGCCCCCGGGACGCGCGACGCGATCACGCTGGCACCCGGGCCGCGGCGCGGGGCGCACCTGTTCCGGGACGTGCCGAGACTGGTCGTCGAGTGGGACGGCTTCGCCTGGCAGCCGGTCGCGGTGGCGGAGAGCTACGCCGAGGCGTACCCGCTGATCGTCCGGCCCGACGAGGCGGCCGGGCCGGCCACCGCCTTCCCCCAGGCGGACACCCCCGTACCACTGCTGCGCAAGGGAACCGGGCGCCACCGGAAGCCGGACCGGTAGCGCCCGGCCCGCCGCACGACCGGGCCCCGCCGGGCCGCCGCCCGACCGGGCCCCGCCGGGCCGCACCGGGCCGCACCGGCCCGGCGCACGACCGGGGACCGGGCACATCGCCGCGATACCGACGCCGGGCGCCACGAGCCCCGCGACCGTACACCGACGATCCCGTCATCCTTCCAGGACGAACCGTCCGCTCCCCGGATCGGGCGCCGTCCGGCCGATCGGCCTTCGGGTTATAGTGCCCACGTCAATCTCAGGGTGGGTCGGCGTCGAGCCATCCTGACGGTGGATCCCATCGGCCGCCCCGATCCCGACGTAGGAACCGACCACGGTGCCCAGAGCGCGAGTTGCCCGCCCGGCCACGACCGAGGGACTGGATCCCCGTCGTCCGGGCACGGTGCGCGGAGCCGCGGGACACCGCCCCCGGCACGCACCGGCGGGCCGGGCGCGACGCCTCTCCCCTGCCGACCGGGCTCCCCTTCCTCCCCCGGACCCCGGCCCCGGTCGCCGCAGAACCACGCGCGGTCTCCCGCCCGCCTGAAAGCCCCGGCGGGATCCTCACCGGCCGAACGCCGCCGACCGCCCCGGCCGGAATGCTCACCGCCGAGCCGCTGTCGAGCCACCGCCGAGCCGCCGCCGTTCGAGCCCCCGTCACCCACGTCACCGTCACCCACGTCGCCGTCACCCGAGCCGACGTCACCCGGCCCCCGTCATTCGAGCCCTGCCGCCCCGGCGCTCCCCGTGCACCCGCTTCCCGAGAGGACCGCCCCCGCCATGGTCGATCCCCGCTTCAGCATCCTGTCCGAGGAGTTCGCCGCCGCGCCCCACCGGCACTTCGCACGGCTGAGGGACCGGTCACCGGTGCACTACGAGCCGGCGGTCGACAGCTACTTCCTCTCCCGCCACCGGGACGTGAAGCGGGTGCTGACCGACCATGAGGCGTTCACCACCGAGACGCTGCAGGTCCGCGCCGAGCCGGTGATGCGCGGTCCGGTGCTCGCCCAGATGACCGGGGCGGAACACACCGCCAAACGAAAGATCGTCGTCCGGGGCTTCACCGGACAGGCCCTGCAGGACCAGGTGCGCACCATCCGCGCCAACGCCGCCGAGCTCGTCGCACCCTTCCTCCCCCGGGGGCGGATGGACCTCGTCAACGACTTCGGCAGGCCCTTCGCCGTCCAGGTGACGCTGGAGATCCTCGGCCTGGACCGGAAGGACTGGCGAAAGGTCGCCGCCTGGCTCGGCGGGATAGGGGAGTTCGTCACCGCCGTCACCCTCACCGACGAACGCCGCCGGCACTGCCTGGACCGCGCCCTGGAGCTGGAGGCCTACCTCGTCCCGGTCATCGAGCAGCGCCGCCGTCACCCCGGCGAGGACCTGATATCGACGCTCTGCACGGCCGAGTTCGACGGCATCACCATGAGCACCCGCGACGTCACCGCGTTGATCATCAACGTTCTGGTGGCCGCCGTCGAGCCCGCCGACAAGACCCTCGGCTACCTCTTCAAGCACCTGATCGACCACCCCGAGCAGATGGCGCAGGTCCGCCGGGACCCGGCCCTGCTGCCCGCCGCGATCGCCGAGACCCTGCGCTACACCCCGCCCGTCCAGCTCGTCCCCCGCCAGGCGGAGCGGGACGCCGTGTTCGCCGGCACCGTCGTCCCGGCGGGCGCCACCGTCTTCTGCCTGATCGGCGCGGCCAACCGCGACCCCGAGGCGTTCGACGCCCCGGACACCTTCGACCTCCACCGCCCGGACCTGGGCACCGCCCGCTCCTTCACCGCCGCCGCCCAGCACCTGGCCTTCGGCACCGGGCTCCACCAGTGCGTCGGCGCGGCCTTCGCCCGCGCCGAGATCGAGACCGTGGCCGCGCTGCTGCTCCCGCTGCTCGACCGGGTCCGCCACAGCCCCGGTTCCCGCTACCGGGAGACCGGCCTGTACACCCGCGGCCCCGCCGCCCTGTCCCTGGACTTCACCCCCGTGCACGAAGGCGCCGCCGTCCCCGGCCGAACGCCCCTCCCGCTCCCGGCTCCCCACCGGTCGGGGCCATCCCGGACCACGAGGCCGTCCCGAACCACGACCACCACCCGCGGAGAGGAGTCGTCATGGCGTCCGTCGGAGAGCGACTGAGCAACGCGCGCGTCCGGGCCTTCATCGGCCGGGACGAGGAACTCGGCCGCTTCGCCCAGGCCCTGGCCGGCGATCCGCCGGCGCCGTTCGCGTTCTACGTGTCCGGGCCGGGCGGCATCGGCAAGTCGACACTGCTGCGGTGCATGGCCGACCGCGCCCGTGCGGCGGAGCGGCCGGTGCTGGAACTCGACGGCCGTTTCGCGAGCCGGGACCCGGACGACTTCCGGCGCGCCGCCGCTCCCCTCCTGGAGGTCCCCGGCACGGTCCTCGTCGTCGACTCCTTCGAGCACTGCCAGTGGCTGGAGAGCTGGCTCTGGCAGCGGTTCCTGCCCGGGGCCGCCGACGACACCCTGGTGGTCCTGGCGGGCCGCCTCGCACCGCAGCCCCAGTGGACCGCCGATCCCGCCTGGGCCGGACTCCTGCACGTCTGCGAACTGGAGCCGTTCACCGAGGAGCAGGCCCTCGGCCTGCTGACCGCGGCGCAGGTCCTGCCCCAACTGCGGGAGCGGGTCCTCCGCTTCGCCGGAGGCAACCCACTGGCCCTGTCCCTCGCGGCTGCCGCGAGGGCCGCCGACTGGAGCCGGGAGGACGTCTGGGCGCCGTCGGCCGACGTCCTGCGCACCCTGCTGTCGGGCCTGATCGGCGAGGTGCCGACCGCGGCCCACCGCCGCGCGCTGGAGGTGGCGGCCCAGGCCTACTCGACCTCCGAGGAACTGCTCGCCGCCGTGCTGCCCGACGAGGACGCCCACCCGCTCTTCACCTGGCTCAGGGACCTGCCCTTCATGGAGTCCACCCACCGGGGGCTCCACCCGCACGACGCCGCGCGCGAGACCCTCGCCGCCGACCTGCGCTGGCGCGCCCCCAACGCCTTCGTGGCGATGCGCCGGCGACTGGCCGAGGAGTACCTGCGCCTGCTGCGCGAGGCGCCCGAGGAACGGGTCTGGACCGTCACCGACGAACTCTTCCACCTCTTCCGGGAGGGGGAGATCGTGGCGCGGCTGCGCACCTGGTCCCGCGAGGACGAGGTGCACGACCGGCCCCTGCACCCGGACGACCTCGACGTCGTCCTGCGGATGGCCGAGCAGACCGAGGGCCCGGCCTCCGCCGAGCTGGTCCGCTACTGGGCGGAACGCCAGCCGCAGTCCTTCAGCGTCTACCGCCTGGTGAGCACGGGCCGCGTCGTGGCGTTCACCGCCCGCCTCGCCCTGCCCGCCCCCGCCGACCCCGAGGACCTGGCCACCGACCCCGTCGTGGCGGCGGCCTGGGAGTACACCGACGCCACCGCGCCGGTGCGGCCCGGCGAGCACATCGGCATCAGCCGCTTCTCGGTCTACCCGGAGCGGTACCAGGTCCCCTCGCGCGTCATCGACCTGAGCAGCTCCCGCGCCCAGGCGGAGTCGGCCCGTGCCCGCGGCCGCGCCTACGGCTTCGCCGTCTGGCGGGACGCCGAGACCTGGGCCGCGCGCGTCAAGGGCAGCCTCGCCGACACCGGCGCCCGGCCGCGGGTCGGCGAGCACACCTACGGCCTGTTCGGCGTCGACTGGCGCCAGGTGCCCGTCGAGATCTGGCTCCGCCACCTCATATCGGCCACGGCCGTGCCCACCCGGGCCGGGCCGTCGGGCGTCTCGCGGGGCGTGTTCGACCAGGACGTGCGCGAGGCCCTGGCGCACTGGCGCGACACCGACGCCTTCGCCGCCTGCGCCCTGCTGCGCGCCCGCCTGGCGGCCGACTCCGCCGACCCCGTCGGGGAGCTGCGCGCCCTGCTGCGCCGGACGGTGGACGACCTCGCCCGTGACCCGCGCGGCGTGCGCGCCCGCGAGGCCCTGACGGCGGGGTACTTCTCCGGCGCCCCCACCCAGGAGGCCGCCGCCCGGCGCCTGAGCCTCCCGTACGGCACCTACCGGCGCCACCTGCGCCAGGGCCTGGACCTGCTCTGCGACGCCCTGTGGCAGCAGGAGCTGCACGGCCCCCGCTGAGGACGCCCGCACCCCGCCCGGATCCGGTGGACAGGTGCGGACAGGAGTGGACAGTCCCCGCGCCCGCCGGGCCTGGAAGGTGGACGGCGACCGGCCCGAGTCTGTGCGTCATGAACGTTGCACGCACGCAGACGGAGCCGGCGACAGGCCGGTCCCCCCGGCCGGGAGCGGCGCTCGCGGCGCTCGCCGCGGCCCAGTTCACCGTCATGCTCGCCACCTCGATCGTGAACGTGGCGCTGCCGCAGATCCGCGCCGGGGTCGGCCTCTCGGACGGCGCGGTCACCTGGGTGGTCAACGCCTACGGTCTGGCGTTCGGGGCACTGCTGCTGGCGGGCGGCCGGGCGGCCGACCTGCTCGGCCGCCGCCGGGTCCTGCTCGCCGGGCTCGCGCTGTTCGCCGCGGCCTCGCTGGCGGCGGGACTGGCCGCCACCTCGGACGTGCTGATCGGCGCCCGCGCCGCCCAGGGCCTCGCCGCGGCGGCGATCGCCCCGGCCGCGCTCGCCCTGGCGATGGAGCAGTTCCCCTCCGGCCCCGGGCGCGGCCGGGTCCTGGGGGTGTGGGGCGCGGTCTCCGGCGCAGGCGGAGCGAGCGGCGTCCTGCTCGGGGGTGTGCTCACCCAGGCACGGGGCTGGCCCTGGATCTTCCACGCGGTCGCGCTCGGGTCGGCGCTGGTCCTGGCCGCCGTGGCGGCCCTCGTACCGCCGGCGCCCCGGCAGGCGAGCGGGCAGGTGAGCGGACAGGTGAGCGGGTCGGGGCGGAAGGACGGGCGGGAGGAGGCGCGGTTCGACCTGCTGGGCACCGCCACCGTCACCCTCGCCCTGACCTGCCTGGTCTGGGGCCTGACCACCGCACGCGGCGCCGGCTGGAGCGACGGCCGGGTCGTCGGCGCCCTGGGCGCCGCCGCCGTCCTGCTCCCGGTCTTCGCCGTGATCGAGCTCCGCCGGCCGAACGCACTGCTACCGCCCCGGCTGCTCGGCACCGGCCGGGTGGCCACCGGCAACCTGCTGATGGCGCTGCTGGGCTCCGTGTGGATCGCCCTGTTCTTCTTCCTTCCGCTCTACCAGCAACAGGTCCTCGGATCGGGTCCGCTGGCCACCGGAGCCGGCCAACTACCGCTCGCGGCAGCCAACATGCTCGGCGCCGCCCTGGCGCCGCGCGTCTCCCGGCGCCTCGGCGCGGCCACCACCGTGATCGCCGCCCTGCTCACCGAAGCCGCCGGCCTGCTGTGGCTGTCGCGGATCGACGCCGACGGCAGCTACCTCACCGACGTCCTCGGGCCGAGCATCCTGATCGGCCTGGGCCTGAGCACCGCCTTCGTCCAGCTCACCGCTCTCGCCGTGGACGGCGTCCCGCCCCGGGACGCCGGACTGGCCGGCGGACTGGTCAACACCACCCGCCAGGTCGGCGGCGCGATCGGCCTCGCCGTCCTGACCACGCTGGCCGGATCCGTGACCGCCCACGCGGCCACCCACCGGCCCCACCTGGAGGCCCTCACCGCCGGGTACCGGACCGCCTTCGCCGTCTCCGCCTCCGTCGCGGCGGCCACCGCACTCCTCACGCTGCTCCTCACCCGGGCCGTCGGCCGGAGGGCCGTGACCGCCGCTCCCCTCCCGGCGCCCGACCCGCGAACCGCCTGATTCCCCCGGGGCCCGCGCCCGCCCAGCTCAGCCTCTCTCCCACCCAACTCCTCTCACAACTCCCCTCACAAGCAACGCACTTCACCGGAAGGACTCCTGCCATGACCACAGCGAAGCCGTACCTGACCGGCCACTTCACCCCCGTCACCGACGAGGTCGCCGTCACCGGCCTCACCGTCGAGGGCACCCTGCCCACCGAGCTCACCGGCCGGCTCCTGCGCAACGGCCACAACCCCAAGCCCGGCGTCACCCCCACCCACTGGTTCAAGGGCAGCGGCATGGTCCACGGCATCAGGCTGCGCGAGGGCCGCGCCGAGTGGTACCGCAACCGCTGGGTCCGGACCCCCGCCCTGGACGGCGCGCCCTACATGACCGAACGCGGGCCTGACCTCACCGCCAGCGCCGCCGGCACCCACGTGATCGAGCACGCCGGACGGCTGCTCGCCCTCTGCGAGGCGAACCTGCCCTTCGAACTCACCCGGGAGCTCGACACCGTCGGCGCCTACGACTTCCGCGGCAAGCTGCGCACCGCGATGACCGCGCACCCCAAGGAGGACCCGGCGACGGGCGAGCTCCACTTCTTCGGGTCCTCGCCCCTCCCGCCGTTCCTGACGTACTACGTCGCCGACGCCAAGGGCGAGATCGTCCACAGCGCCGAGGTCCCCGGCGCGACCGGCGCGCTGAAGCACGACTTCGCCATCACCCGCCGGCACGTGGTCTTCGTCGAGGGCAACGTCACCTTCGACCCCACCGACCACTCCGGCATCCCCTACGGCTGGGACGACCAGCAGCCCGCCCGGATCGGCGTCATGCCGCGCGGAAACGACGGCGCCCGGCAGGTCCGCTGGTTCTCGGTCGAACCGGGCAACATGCTGCACGTCGCCAACGCCTACGAGGACGGCCAGGGCCGCATCGTCCTGGAGGGCCCCACCGTGGACCGGGACGGATTCCGGCTCTCCTGGAACTGGTGGATCGGCGCTCCCGGACGCGGCAGCGAGCCCGTCTCCCGTTCCTACACCCGCCGTTGGGTGATCGACCTGGCGGCCGGCAGCGTCGACGAGCGCATCGTCGACGACCTGCCCGTGGAGTTCCCGACCCTCAACGAGGCGTACCTGGGCGCCGAGAACCGCTACCAGTACGCCGTCGCCTTCCCCGACGAGAAGGGCTTCGGCGGCTACGGGGTGGTCAAGTACGACCGCGTCACCGGTGCCCGCCGCATCCGGCAGGTCGGCGACGCCCGGATGCCCGGCGAAGCCGTCTTCGTCCCCGCCGCCGGGGCGACCGGTGAGGACGACGGCTACCTGCTCACCGTCGTCTCCGATCTCAAGCAGGACGCCTCGCAGCTGCTGGTCCTCGACGCCGCCGGCCTCGAACGCATCGCCACCGTCCACCTGCCCCACCGGGTGAGCGCCGGACTCCACGGTTCCTGGATCCCCGACAGCGGCCCGGACGCCGACCGGGACTGACCCACGCGCCCCGGGCACCGCCGTGAACCGGCCTCGCCCGGCCCCTCACCCAGACCTCACCCGGCCCCCTCCGAAGAAGGACCCACCACGATGTCCCGTCTGCCCCGCGCCATGACCACCCTGATCGCCGCCGCGGCCCTGTCCGCCGCGCCCGCCACCACCGCCTTCGCCGCCCAGGACGCCCACGACGCCGGACGGCGACCGCCGAGGATCGTCGCCGACTGGGCCTGTGCCTGGAACGGCACCGACCCCCGGGCGCTCGGCGCCCTGTTCACCGCCGACGGCGTCTACACCGACCTCGGCGTGGGCGTCGCCTTCCACGGCCGCCGGGAGATCGCCGGGTGGAAGGCCCGCGCGGACAGCCTCATCGACAACGTCCACGTCACCGTGCGCGCCGCCCACCGCGACGGCGGGCGCATCACCGTCGAGGCCGTCTACGCCGGCCGTCTCAAGGGCGCGCCCAAGGCCTTCGCCGTGCCGATGACCACCCTGCTCGACGTCGACCGCCGCGGCCGGATCACCTCCGACCAGGACCACTACAGCCTCGCCGACGTCCTGACCCAGTCCGGCCTGCCCGCCGACTGGACCCCGCCGGGCCACTGACCGGCCGGCCACCGGCCGACCACCGGCCGACGGGCCGAAATGCCGACCGGCCCCGCTCCCTCGTTCGAAGGAGCGGGGCCGGTGTCACGACTACCGCGCGCCGGTCGCGCGGGCGGTGTGGACGGTGACGGCGGTGAGGTAGAAGGCGTCCGGGCGGGTCAGGATGCCGGTGGGGGCCTCGGGGTCGAGCAGGG
>NZ_JBHXKE010000018.1:56260-61524 GCF_042722765.1 Kitasatospora sp. NPDC058406 | reverse complement strand
GCCCGCGGTGACCTGGTCCGCGGGCGGCGCCGGAGCCGTACGGCATCGGGCGTCAGGCGAGCAGCCGGCTCCACGTCCGGGCGTCGACCACGCCGTCGGCGGGCAGCGACGCCGCGCTCTGGAAGGTCGCCACCCCGGACTGCGTCCCGGGGCCGAAGGCGCCGTCGACCGTCACCGTGACGCCGTGTGCGACCAGCTGGCTCTGCACGGCGGTCACCGCGCTGCCCGAGGCCCCGCGCGCGAGCGGCGCGACCGCCTGGCTCCACGTCTGGTTGCCCGCGACGCCGTCCGCCGAGGCGTGCACCGTGTTCTGGAAGGCCGTGACGGCGCTGCGGGTGGCGGGACCGAACGAGCCGTCCACGGTCAGGGAGGCGCCCCGCTGCACCAGCAGGTACTGCAGGGTCTTCATCCGCTCGCCCGAGGCGCCGCTGCTCAGCACCGGCCACACCGGGCCGGTCGGGTCCCCGCCGATCTGGGCGGCCACGTCGCGGCGCAGCTGCGGGATCAGCGCGTACAGGCGGTCGCCGGGGCACTCGGTGGCGTTGAAGTCGCGGTGCCCGTAGATCTGGTAGGCCCGCAGCCCGTACTGGCGGCAGATGTGGGTGATGAGGGCGACCAGCGCCGCGTACTGCTCGCTGCGGGGGTCGACGGTGCTGTAGGTGCCCTCGTTCTCGATGCCGATCGCCACCGTGTTCTGCCCCGTGCAGTGGGCGGACTCCACGTGCTGGGTGCCGCCGGCCAGCGTGGACAGGCTGTTGTGCCGGCCTTCCGTGATGTACGCGCCGCGGCTGACGGTGAAGTGCTGACCGGTGTCGATCCAGCCCTCGCTGTCCATCTGGTAGGTCTGCATCGACCTGGCGAGCGAGAACGCGGCGGCCTGCGAGTAGTTGGTGACGTTGGCGGTCGCGGTGTGGTGCACGATCACCTTGTCCGGCGCGCCGGGCAGGATGCCGAGCGGGCCGGACGCGGGCCGGGCGCCCCAGACGGCCGTGGAGGCGATCGCCGGGCCGGTGGCGGCGCGTGCCGCCCCGGCGGGGAGCGTGGCGGAGACCAGCGCGCCGGTGCCGAGCGCGAAGGCGCTGGCGAGCACCGAGCGGCGCCCGGGGTGGGAGGGGATCGGGTCGGTGGTCATGTCGAGGGCTACCTGGTCCTTCGGAGGAGGAGGGGGAGGTCCGGGGGTGCGGCGGAGCACCGCTGCCCCCGTGCCTGCTGACGGCACGAGGGCAGCGGTGGGCCGCCCGGATCCGGCGGTCGGGTCGTCCGGACGGCGGGTCGTCCGGCGGATGGGTCGTCCGGGCGGCGGGTCAGCCGCTGGTGGGGATGACCGTGGGGCAGAACTCGATCTGGACCAGGTTGCCCGAGGGCTTGAGGTAGCCGTAGTACAGGGCGTCGCCGGTCTTCGGACCGACGATGCCGTCCGCCCCGAGGCCGCGGTTGTGCTGGAAGTCGGTCAGTGCCGCGTAGGTCGCGTTGCCGTACTGGCCGTCGACCGCGATGGAGTACCCCGCGTTGCGCAGCCCCTGCTGCACGCAGGCGACCCCGTCGCCGCGCTGGCCGGGCTTGACGTACGGGACGCCCCGGTCGGCGTGGGCGACGCCGGCGAGCGCGGTGACGGCGACGGCCGCCGCGCCGAGGGTGACGGCTCCGCGCCGGAACACGTGCTTGATCATGGAAGGTTCCCCCATCTCGGAAGCGGTCACGGGCCACCCCGGCGGGAAACTCCCCCGGGTCTGCGGTCCGTGACTCGGACACGGCCCATGCTCGGCGCCGCGCCACCCGTCCCACCAGGGGTTTCCCGTCCCTGGGACGTCCTGGGCCGGCCGGGGGAGGGCGGGCCGGGGGAGATCGGCCGGGGGAGGGCGGCCGGGGCGTCCGCCCCCGTCCCTGACGGTGACCGTGACGTCGTACCGGCCGTTCCGGTACGCCACCGCGTGGAAGAAGCCGGTGGTGCTGCCTCCTCCGACGTGTCCGCGAGACCGCCGCGGGGGAATGTGCCGGTGGCTCCCGCGTGTTGGCGGTGTCAGGGATCGTACGGACGGGGAGGACGGCATGGCCGGAGCAGTGATTGTCGGAGCGGGGCCGGGGATCGGGCAGGCGGTGGCGCTGCGGTTCGCGCGGGAGGGCCTGCCGGTCGGCCTGGTCGCGCGGAGCGGGGCGACGGCCGAGGCGGTGGCCGGGGCCGTGCGGCGGATCGGCGGCAAGGTCGCGGTGCGCACCGCCGACAGCACGGACGAGCAGGCGCTGCGGGCCGCGCTCGACGGGCTGGCGGAGGAGCTGGGGCAGCCGGACGTACTGGTCTACAACGCGGCACTGATCCGGCCGGACGCCGTCGGTGAGTGGTCCGCCCGCGAGCAGCTGGACGCCTGGGCGGTCAACGTGGTGGGCGCGCTGACCGCCGCCGCGCACGTCGCACCCGGGATGGCGGAGCGCGGGCGGGGCACCGTCCTGGTGACCGGCGGCATGCCCGAGCCGAGGCCGGAGTACGTCAGCCTGTCCCTGGGCAAGGCGGGCGTGCGCACGCTCGTCACGCTGCTGGACCAGACCTACGGCGCGGCGGGTGTGCACGTGGCCAGTGTGACGGTGGCCGGTGCGGTCGCCCCCGGCACCGCCTTCGACCCGGACGACATCGCGGAGCACTACTGGCGGCTGCACACCCAGCCGCGCGCGGGCTGGGAGCAGGAGGTGGTTCACGGGGGCTGACGTCGGGTCGCGAGGTCTTCTGCCGCAGGGCGCCACGCAGGCGCAGCAGTTCGCGGTGGTGGGATCGCGCGACCGTCGCCTGTCGGATCGCCCGCCCCGGACCGCCCGCCCCGGACCGACGGACACGGGCCCGCCCCCCTCGGCGTCGTACCCGGCTCCTGGACTGCGCCACCCCGTCGGCCCGCGCCTGGTCGGGACCTACCGCCGCCTCCGGGACCGGGCGCCGGGGCGGGGCGGGCCGTCGGTTCCGGCGGGCACTGCCCGAAAGGGCTGACTGGGCATCAAACTCCTTTCCCTACACCTCTCGTGACCACCGCCGACATGCTTCTGTGAGCATGATCACACCGACCGCTGATGCCGTGGTCCGACCCTCACCGCATCTATCCGTTCGAAGGGGTTCTGTACCCACGGACGAAGCGGAGAACGGACTGTGCGTGCACAGCGAGGCGGCGGGGTCGAGACGGAGAAGCCCGGACGCCGACGGCGGAAGCCGCCGCCGAGGCGACGCCTACGGTGGGTCGACTACCCGCGCAGGGGGCGGCGCGGAGTCCGGCGCTGGCTGCCCTCCTGGCGGCAACTGCTCCTGGCGGTGGTGCTGGGCGTCCTCGGCCCGACCGGGTGGCTGGCCTGGTTCTACACCGTCACGCAGGTGCCGGTGGACCTCAACGCCTTCGCCACCCAGCAGAACAACGTCTACTACTGGGCGGACGGCACCGAGATGGCCCGCATCGGCGAGACCAACCGGCAGGAGGTGCCGCTCGACGGCGTCCCCGAACCGGTGCGGTGGGCCGTACTCGCCGCCGAGAACGAGACCTTCTACTCGGACCCGGGGATCTCCGCCAAGGGCATCGGCCGCGCGCTCTGGCAGCTGGTCTCCGGCGGCGAGACCCAGGGCGGCTCCACCATCACCCAGCAGTACGTCAAGAACATCTACCTCAACCAGCGCCAGGACTTCTCCCGCAAGCTCAGCGAGGCCGTCATAGCCGTCAAGCTCGACGACCGGATGAGCAAGGACGACATCCTCGCGGGCTACCTCAACAGCAGCTGGTTCGGCCGCGGCAGCTACGGCATCCAGCGCGCCGCCGCGGCCTACTACGGCAAGGACGTCTCCCAGCTCGACGTCAGCGAGGGCGCCTTCCTCGCCGCCCTGCTCAAGGGCGCCGGGCGGTACGACCCGGCACTGGGCGCGGCCAACCGCGAACGGGCCGAGGAGCGGTGGGCCTGGACCCTGGACCGGATGGTCGAGACCGGAAAGCTCTCCCGCGCCGACCGTGCCCGGTACACCGTCTTCCCCGAACCCAAGCCGCAGCCGAAGTCCGCCGGCCTCAGCGGTCAGGTCGGCTACCTGGTCGACCTGGCCAAGTCCTACATGGAGAGCCACACCGACATCACCCCCGCCGAGTTCGACCTCGGCGGCCACCAGATCCACACCACCTTCGAGAAGCCCAGGGTCACCGCCCTCGCCGCCGCCGTCCAGGAAGCCACGAAGGACATCGACCCCGGCGCCCGGGACACCGACAAGCTCCTCAAGGTCGGCGCCGCCTCCGTCGCCCCCGACGGGCGGATCGTCGCCCTCTACGGCGGCCCCGACTACCTCAAGCAGGGCTTCAACAACGCCAACACCTCCACAGTGCCGCTCGGTTCGGCCTTCACCCCGCTGGTCTACGCCGCCGGGCTCGACCAGGGCGTGCAACGCGCACGGGGCGCCACCCGTACCCCGGTCACCCCCGGCACCACCTACAACGGGGACAACGGGGTGAACGTGATGACCCCGGAGGGCCCGTACTGGGGACGCGACGGCAAGATCGCCAAGACCGCCAACGACGGCAAGCGTGACTGGGGCCAGGTCACCCTGCGCGGAGCCGTCGAGCAGTCCGTCAACGGGCCGATCATGCAACTCGGCCTGGACATCGGCCTCGAACGGGTACAGAAGACCGCCGCCGCCCTCGGCCTCCTCCCCAGCGCCATGGGCGAACTCAGCCCCGGCTTCGCGGTCGGCAACTCCACCCCCAGCGCCATCCGCACCGCCGACGCCTACACCGCCTTCGCCGCCGGCGGCAGCCGCACCGACCCGTACTCCGTTCTCCGCATCACCCGCAACGGCGAGCCGCTCACGCTGCGCCTGCCCACCGCCGTCCAGGCGCTGTCACCGGCCGTCGCCGCCGAGGTCGACGCGGCCCTCAAGGGCGCAGTCCGCGGCGGCAGCGCCGGCTGGGCGGCCGAAGCGGGGTCCGATCCGGCAGCGAAGCCCGGCACCACCCCGGACCGCACGGCGGGGTGGGCGGTCGGCTACAGCGGGCAGCTCGCCACGGCGGTCACGGTCTTCCGGGCCGACCTGCGGGACATGAAGCTGCTGTCCCTCGAAGGACTGGGCGGTGCCGCCCCGGACACCCTGGACTCGACGCTGCCCGGCCGGATCTGGAGCACGTACGTGAAGGCGGCGGGCGGGCGGTAGGAGGACCGGGCGGCTGCGGTCCCCCCGCCGCCCCGCGGGCGGCACAGAAACCCCCCCGCCCACTCCCCCCGCGGTCCCCGGTGCAGGAGGCGCACTTTGTGCAGCACCA
>NZ_JBHXKE010000018.1:43924-56250 GCF_042722765.1 Kitasatospora sp. NPDC058406 | reverse complement strand
GGGTCCCCCCCGATCCCCTCTGACATCGCCCGCCCCCGGGGGTACCTTGCGCAGTTCGGCGCCGGCGGGGGGGGGGGGGGGGGGGGCGGGGGGGGGGGCCCCCCCCCCCCCCCCCGGCGGTCGTCACTTCACCAGCCGCGACCAGTCCGCCGGCTGTCCCGGGTCCAGTCGGCGCAGTTGGTCCAGCACCTGCGGGTCCTGGGCGTCCAGCCAGTCGGCGACCTGGCGGAACGAGGCGCAGCGGACCTCCTCACGCTTGCAGACGCTCTTGATCACGTCCTCGACCGCCTGCATGTAGATGCCGCCGTTCCAGTCCTCGAAGTGGTTGCCGATGAACAGCGGGGCCCGGCTGCCGTTGTAGACCCGCTCGAAGCCGGCCAGGTAGCTCTCCCGGGTCGCCTTCTCCCAGGTGTCGAACTTCTTCGGGTCGCCGTTCGTGGTGTTGCCGGACTGGCCGGCCAGGTAGTTGAAGTCCATCGAGAGGTTCTGGGAGGTCGTGCCGGGGTTCGGCAACAACTGCAGCGGGAAGTTCCAGACGCCTTCCTTCTTCACCGGCCACACCTGGAACTCGCCGGGCGAACTGGCGTCGTAGCGGAAGCCCTTGGCCTTCTCGACGGGCAGCAGGTTCTTCTGGCCCTCCAGGCAGGGGGCGCGGCCGCCCACCAGCTCCTTGGTGTAGTCGAAGGGGAGCGGTGGGAGGTCCTTGTAGCCGGTGTTGGTACGCCAGTTGGTGACGAAGGATATCGCCTGGTCGAGTTCGGACGTCCACTCCTCGTTGGACCAGTCGCCGCCCCCGCCGGGCTGCGGGCCGCAGAAGTGCCCGTTGAAGTGGGTGCCGATCTCGTTGCCGTCCAGCCAGGCCAGGCGGAGCTGCTCCAGGGTGTCCTTGATGTGGGCGTTGGTGGCGAAGTCGATCGACGCCGCGCCCGCGTCGTGCTTCGGGGGGCGGTAGAGCGTGCGTTTGGACTTGGGAAGGAGGTAGAGGCCGGAGAGGAAGAACGTCATCTGGGCGTTGTTCTCCGCGCCCAGCTTCCGGAAGCGGGAGAAGAGGCGGTCGTCGCCCTCCAGGGCGCCGTCCCAGGAGAAGACCACGAACTGCGGCGGCTTCTCCCCTGGCTTCAGCCGCTCGGGTTCGGGCTGCTTGGGCTGCGGGCCGGTGTCGGAGGTGGAGCCGTCACCGAGCAGCTTGACCTGGCCGTCCCAGGTCGGCGAGGGCGTGGGGGCCGGGGCCGGGGTCTCGGCGGGGGCCGAGGGCGTGGGGCTCTCGGGCAGGCTGCCGGTGGCGGTGGGTCTGCTCCTGGACGTGGGACATCCCGTGCTCAGGACGAGCGCCGACGCGACCCCCGCCGCCAGCACCCAGGTCACACCGCGAGTAGTCCGCACCGTGCCTCCGTCAAATCGCCCGACAGTTCAGTCACTGCACTGATAGGACGTGATGGAAAGTCACAAAGGTTACGCGGATGGCAGATTGGGAGTTCGTTGGAGCGGGTCGTCGGTCGTGAGGAGTGGGCAGGGCTCCGTGCGGTCCGGCGGAAGTTCCCGGAATCCGTCACTGAGCTCGCGTCAACGGAGCCTGGAAGGACCTCCGGACGGCGTCCCGGGAGGAGTCGTCGAGTGTCTCGCAGTCCGGTGGAGTCGGGGCTCGACAGGGCGGGCGAAAGAGCGGGCGAAGGTGGCTTCCGGGGTGGGGTTTTCGCCCCGGAAGCCACCTGGGCCGGTGGCGTGCGGTGCCGGACGGGACCGCGTCACGCGGTCGGTGCCGGGCGGCGCGCCGCCTTCGTGGGGGCGCCGGTCAGGACGGGTGCCCCCGTTTGCGGGCCGGCGGTCAGGCCTTCTTGCTGAGCACGATGTCGAGCTCGGTGACCCGGGCCTCGAACTGTGCGAGCTCCTCGTTGGTCGGAGCGGGACGCGTGGTCATGTCTTTCACCCCCGTTCCCTGGTGAGGCGGCCGCTGTGGAGGGGCCGCGAGGCAACGTCGGAGACGTTGTCGAGGGTCAGGCCTTCTTGCTGAGCACGATGTCGAGCTCGGTGACCCGGGCCTCGAACTGCGCGAGCTCCTCGTTGGTCGGAGCGGGACGCGTAGCCATGTCTTTCACCCCCGTTCCCCTGATTCGGCGGCGGCTGTGGACCGGCCGCCGTGCGACGGTGTCGGTCGACCGTCAGGGCTTCTTGGCGAGTGCGATGTCGAGCTCGGTGACCCAAGCCTCGAACTGCGCGAGCTCCTCGTTGGTCGGAGCGGGACGCGTAGCCATGGATTCCACCCCCTTCCTTGATCCATTAGGCGGTGACGCTAACACGTTGCATGTTCACATCAGCAATGTGATGCGCGTCACGGTGGGGGTGGCCGGGGGTGCGGTGATCATCACGCTCGACGGCGTACATGTCATGCGGTTAGAGTCTGGCGAAGATCAATCAGCCGGCGCTGACGGGGATGCCGGGTTGCCGCCGCCGGGACACCGGCCGCGATGGCCCGCGGGCGCCGGGACCGCGGCCGTTCGAGTGCTCGACGCGAGCCCCTCACGACCGGTCCCGCCGTCATGCCCGCTCACGCCATCAGAGGGGGAGTCCGTATGCAGGCAGGGGTGATCGGAGCCGACCTGCGCGCGTTCGCGGCCGTCGACGACGCGGAGGACCCGGTCCCGCTGATCCGTGCGCTGGACGTCGGCAAGTCCTATCCGGGCATGCGCAGCGCCGAGGCCGCCATCATGGCCGCCCTGCGGCTGGACGGCGCCCGGGCGGTGCTGGACGTGGGCTGCGGCCTCGGTTCGGACGCCATCGGGACGGCGGCCGAGGTGGCGCCGGGCGCGCGCGTCACGGGGATCGACGTCAGCCGCACCATGGTCGCCGAGGCGGGTCGCCGGGCGGCCGAGGCGGGCGCGGACGTGTCCTTCGTCTGCGGCAGCGCGCTGGACCTCCCCTTCGCCGACGGCGAGTTCGACCGCTGCCGGGCGCAGACGCTGCTGCAGCACCTGCCCGACGCGCCGCGGGCGATCGCCGAGATCGCGCGGGTCCTGCGGCCCGGCGGCCGGGCGGTGGCCTTCGAGTTCGACCTCGGTTCGACCGTCCTCGACCACCCCGACCGGGCGACCACCCGGACGGTCCTCGACTACGTCGCCGACGCCGCCCTGCAGGGCTGGATCGGGCGGCAGCTTCCCCGGCTCTACCGGGAGGCGGGCTTCACCGACATCACGGTCGAGCCGCACCTGGTCTTCAACGACTACGCGTTCTTCCTGTTCACGATGCGCCGGCCGCTGGCCCAGCTCGTGAAGGACCGCGTCCTGACGGCGCGTCAGGTCGTGTCATGGAAGGGGCGGTTGGAGCAGATGCACGCAGAGGGTCACTACCTCGGCGGCACCACCGGCTACCTGGTCTCCGCCACCCGGACCTGACGCGCGTCCGCACCGCGGTCGGCCGCAACCGGCCCACCGTCATCGAACAGTTCCACCGCACCGAGGAAGTGTCATTCCGTGCCCACCCAGCAAGACGGCGATCCACCCGTGACGGCCTCCGCGACCGCGGCGGCCACCGAAGGAACGGAAGGCGCGGAAGACGCGGAAGGAACGGTGGGCGCGGAAGGCGCGGCGGCCACCGAGGCCGGGGGAGCCGTCGGCCCCGGATCGTGGATCGCCCGGCTCCGTGCGCGCGACGAGTGGACGTTCTTCGCCGTCCTGCCGCGCGCGCACCGGGGGCTGGCCGTCGCCTGGTGGACGCTGATCGTCCTGCGCGGTGCGCTCCCGGCGCTGTTCGCCGTCACGGTGGGCCTGCTGGTGGACGCCATCGACGACAACACCTCCCCGACCGGCCCGCTCTGTGCCGCCGGCGTCGTGTTCGTGCTCTTCCGGCTGCTGGTGCCCTTCCACTCCCTGGTCGGTACGGCGCTCGGCGAACGGCTCTCCTGCCTGCTGCACGACCTGCTGGTGGAGAGCACCACCGCCCCCGACGGCATCGCCCACCTGGAGTCACGGGAGCTGGCCGACAAGCTGGCCGGCGCCCGCGACTTCGACCAGGGGACCGTCGGACCGCCGATGGCCATCTCGGTCGGCCTGATCGCCGGTGGCCTGGTCGAGGCCGCCGTCGGCATCGGCCAGCTCGTCGTGCTCGCCGCGTACACCTGGTGGGCTCCGCTGCTGGTCGGCGGCGCCTGGACCGCGACGCACTGGCTGCTGCGCGAGAGCAGTTTCTGGGACCGCAACTCCGGCGAGGTGCTGGAGGCGCAGCGGCGCTCCGACTACACGTACAAGCTGGCCGTCGAGGCCGCCGCCGCGAAGGAGCTGCGGATCTTCGGCCTGGGCGGCTGGGTCGTCGACCAGTTCACCGCCAACCGCCGCCGCCTGGTCGAGCTGCGCTGGGAGACGACGCGGCTGAAGCAGCGCCCGCTGCGCTGGACGATCCTGCTGCTGGTCGCCGCCAACGGCCTGGTGCTCTGGTCGCTCGCCCGGGACGCCGTCTCCGGCGCGGTCGGGACCGGCGAGGTGGTCGTCTTCGCACAGGCCGTGGTGGGCGCGAGCGCGATCGCCTTCGGCGGTCTGAACTGGGCGCTGCCGCCCGCCGCCGGCTCGGTCGCCGCCGTGCTGGCCCTCGGGCCCGCGATGGCGGAGACCGGCGGGCTCGCCGGCGGGGACCGCGGCGCGAAAGCGGCACCCGGCACGGAGCCGGCCCCGCGCCCGACGACGGAGCACGGTGTGGAAACGGCGGTCGGTGCGGAAACGGCGGTCGGCGTGAAGGCGGCGGTCGGTGCGGAGGTCCGCTTCCGGGGCGTCGGCTTCCACTACCCGACCGACTCCCGGCCGGTGCTCTCCGGGCTCGACCTCACTGTCGAGGCCGGCCGCTCGCTCGCGATCGTCGGCCTCAACGGCGCGGGCAAGACCACCCTGGTCAAGCTGCTCTGCGGCCTCTACGAGCCGACCCACGGCACCATCGAGGTGGACGGCACCGGGCTGCACCGGCTCGACCTCACCGCCTGGCGCCGCCGGGTCACCGCCGTCTTCCAGGACTTCAACCGCTACGAGCTGCCGCTGCGCGCCAACGTCGCGCCGCTCGGCGCCCCCGACGAGGTGGTCGGGGCCGCGCTGGCCGACGCCGGAGCCGCCGACCTCGCCGGCCTCGACACGGTGCTCGCCGCCGGCTACGAGGGCGGCCGGGACCTCTCCGGCGGCCAGTGGCAGCGCGTCGCCGTGGCCCGTGCCCTGTGCGCCGTCCGCCAGGGCGCCGAGGTCGTCGTCCTCGACGAGCCCACCGCGCAGCTCGACGTCCGGGGCGAGGCCGAGATCTTCGACCGCATCCTGAAGGCCACCGAGGGCTGCACCACCGTCCTCATCTCCCACCGCTTCTCGACCGTCCGGCACGCCGACCGGATCTGCGTCCTGGAGGACGGCCGGGTGGCCGAGCTCGGCACCCACGACGAGCTGATGGCCGCCCGAGGGCGCTACCGGGAGATGTTCGACCTGCAGGCGTCCCGTTTCGACTCCGAGGAGGAATCCGATGGCATCGTCCTCTGACGGGCTGCCCTCGTCCGCCAGGTCGCTGGTGCGCTCGCTGAGCCTCGGCTACCGGGCGAGCCCGCTGCTGATCGTGGTGGCCTGCGCGACCGCGATCGCCGCGGCTGCGCCGGACGCGCTGTTCGCCGTCGGCCTCGCCGCGCTCATCCACGCGGTGATCGACCAGGACGGCGGCGGCATCACGGCCGCCGCGCTGTTCCTGGGAGCCCTCGCCACCGGCGGGTGGCTGCTGGGCATCGTCAGCGACCGGGCCAACCGCCGCTTCGCCGACCGCGCGGCGGTGTTCGTCGAGTCGCACGTCGCCCGGCTGCAGTCGACCGTCTCCACGCTGGAGCACCACGAGCGGGCCGAGCACGCCGACCGCATCTCGGTGCTGCGCAACCACGCTGGCGCGCTGAGCTACCTCTACCAGGAGCTGTTCGGGACGGTCGGCGCCGTCATCCGCCTGGTCATCACGCTGGCCCTGCTCATGTCGGTCGACCCCTGGTACGGGCTGCTCGGCGCGGCCGCCGTCCCGGGTGTGCTGGTCTCCGGCTGGCGGTCGGGCATCGACAAGAAGGTCGAGGAGGCCGGCGCCCAGCACGAGCGGCGGGCCCGCCACCTCTTCACCCTGGCGACGTCGGCCGCCGCGGGCAAGGAGATCCGGGTGGCCGGGGTGCAGCGCTGGCTGTACGAGGCCCGGCGGGACGCCTGGCACCGCCGCTACGAGCCGCTGGCCCGCACCCGCTGGGTCTCCACGCTCTGGCAGGCGGCGGCCCAGTCCGTCTTCGTCGGGTCCTTCGTGCTCGTCGTGGTGCTCGCTGCCCGGGACTCCGGCGCGGGTGCGGCCGACACGCTGTTGCTCCTCACCGCCGGTAGCCGGCTGGCCCAGTACGTCGGGCAGACCGTCAGCCACGTGCAGTTCTACCGGACCATCTGGCTCGACGTGTCACGCCGGCTCACCTGGCTGGAGGACCTCGCCGCCGCCGAGACGGTGGGCGCCGACCAGCGCGTGCCCACCCGGCTGCGCGACGGCATCCGCCTGGAGAACGTCTCGTTCCGCTACCCCGGGGGCGAGCGGTCCGTCCTGGAGGACGTGACCCTGCACCTGCCGGCCGGCAAGGTGATCGCGGTGGTCGGCGAGAACGGTGCAGGCAAGACGACCCTGGTCAAGCTGCTCTGCCGGTTCTACGCCCCGACCTCGGGCACGATCGCGGTGGACGGCGCCGACCTCGGCAGGATCGCCCCCGCCGAGTGGCGCGCGCGGATCAGCGGCGCCTTCCAGGACTTCTTCAAGTTCGAGTACCCGGTGCAGCAGGCCGTCGGCGTCGGCGACCTCGCGCGGGTTGACGACCCGGCCGCCGTGCGGGGCGGCGTCGCCCGGGCCGGCGCCGAGGAACTGGTCGCGGGCCTGCCCGACGGGCTCACCACGCAGCTCGGCCCGTCCTGGGAGAACGGTGTCGACCTCTCGCACGGTCAGTGGCAGAAGGTCGCGCTCGCCCGGGGCTTCATGCGGGACGACCCGCTGTTGCTGGTCCTCGACGAGCCGACGTCCGCGCTCGACGCCGAGGTGGAGCACGCGCTGTTCGAGCGCTACGCCGAGGCCGCCCGCAGCGCCGCCGACGACGAGTCCGGCCGGATCACCGTCCTGGTCTCGCACCGCTTCTCCACCGTCCGGATGGCCGACCTCATCGTGGTCGTCGACGGCTCCCGCGTCGTCGAGTACGGCTCGCACGCGGAGCTGATGGCGCGCGGCGGCCAGTACAGCGAGCTGTACGAGATCCAGGCCTCCTCCTACCGCGAGGGCGCGCGCGCCGTCCCGGCGGAGGCGCGCTGATGGCCCCGCCCGCCCGCAGGCCGCGGCCGGTTCCCGACGGTGCGACCCTGCGTGCGGTCGTGGACCGGATCGTGCGGGTGCCCGACCGGTTCCGCTCGTTCACGTCCACCGCGGCCGACGCCGCCCGGCACTTCGGCATCGACGAGGGGCTGCTCACCGCGCTCACCGACGAGGGCCTGCCCTGCGGTGGGGCAGGTGGGGCAGGTGGGGCAAGTGGAGCAGGTGGGGCAGGAATGTCGGGTGGTTCCGACGGTTCCGGGGGCGTCCGGTACGACCAGCTGGACCTGGCCAACGCCTCGCTCTCGCTGACGCTGCCCTCCGCCCGGTTCATGGCCATGCGGGGCTGGTCGGCGGCCCTGCGCACGGCGGCGGGCGCGCACGGAGCGGCCACCTACGCGGTGGACGTGCTGCCGGCCTGCCCGCCAGGCGCGGGCGAGCACGGCTGCCGTTCCCTGGCCTCGGCCGAACTGCGCGCGCAGCCGGGGTTCACCGGCCCGGCGGGCGGCCCGTTCACGCTCACCCGGCAGGTGCGGGCGCAGCCGGCGCAGGTCCACCCCGAGCTGGCCGAACTCACCGGCCTGGTCGCGGACGTGCACTTCCACTACCTCCCGGCCGGGCTCCGGAACGACGTGGGCTTCCTGCGGGACGCCCGGCTCGGCGACTGCGGTCTCGTGGCCACGCACCTCGCCGGGGAGGCGTCGCGGCTGGGGCTGACGGCGCGCCGCTCGTTCGGCCTCTTCCTGTCGGCGCCGTACTCGATCGCGCACTCCTGGCTGGACGTGCGGCTGGACGGCCGCTGGGTCTCCTTCGACCCGCACCTGCTGAAGCTGCTCACCGGGTGGGGCCTCCTCCCGGCCGCGGAGTGGCCGGCGCACCGTTCGATCGGCGAGGGCGCCTGGCGGCTGGCGGACCACGAGTTCGTGCTCGCCACCCACGACGGGGCGGAGACGCCGCTCTCCTTCCCCACCCGGGTCCTGGCCGGATCGATCTGACCGACCCGACGGGAAGGCCGGGCCCGAGGCCGGTCGGGCCCGAGGCCGGGCCCGGCCGGTACCCGGCCGATCGGGCCGACCACCCGGACTCCCGCCCCCGACCGGGGCTCCCCGAACATGCCCCGGCTCCGGCCGTTTCGAGACGAAAGGACCGCCATGTCGCCCGATTCAGGGACCACCGGCCTGCCGGAAGCAGGCGGCCGGGTGCCGTCGTTCGAGGCCGTGCACTCCTATGTCCGCGAGGTGGTGGCGGAGGCCGCCGGGGTCGGGGCCGCCGACCTGCACGGCCCGGACGCCCTGCGGGATCTCCGCCTCGACTCGCTGACCCGGATGAACATCACCGTCCGGTTCGACCAGGACCTCGGCGACATCCCGCCGACCCTGACGTTCGAGTACCCGACGGTGGCGGACATCGCGGAGCACCTGCGCCGGACCCGCGGACCCGAGCTGTGCGCCCTGCTGGGCCAGGAGCACACCGAGTCCTCCGACACCGAGTGCTCCGACACCGAGTCCGCCGCCGTCGGGGAGCGCGCCGCCGGGCCGGTCGCGGTCCGGGACCCGGCGCCGGCCCCGGTGGCGTCCGTCGTCGCCGCCGACTCCGACATCGCGGTGATCGCGGTGACCGGGCGCTACCCCGGCGCCCCGGACGTCGAGACCCTCTGGCGCAACCTGCGGGACGGCGTGCGCAGCATCACCGAAGTCCCCGCGGATCGCTGGGACTGGCGGACCCACTTCGACCCGCGCCGGGGCCGGCCCGACCGCTCGTACGGCCGCTGGGGCGGATTCATCGACGGCGTGGCCGAGTTCGACGCCGAGCTCTTCCACGTGCTGCCCCTGGACGCGGTCCACACCGACCCGCAGGAGCGGCTCTTCCTCCAGACCTGCTGGCACCTGTTCGAGCAGGCCGGGATGCTCGGCCCCACCACGCACGAGCCGTCCACCGGGGTGTTCGTCGGGACGATGAACCACACCTACGGGAAGATCGGTGCCACCGGCTGGCCGTCGGGCCGGCTCACCGGGGCCAACTCGGCGCCGTGGTCCGTCGCCAACCGGGTCTCCTACTTCTTCGACCTCAACGGTCCGAGCTTCGCGGTCGATTCGGCCTGCTCGTCCTCGCTCACCGCGATCCACCTGGCCTGCGAGAGCCTGCGCCGGGGCGAGTGCCGTACCGCCGTCGCGGGCGGCGTCAACCTCCTCCTGCACCCCGCGCACCTCGTCGGGCTCTCCGGTTCGGGCATGCTCTCCTCCGACGAGGCGTGCAAGGTCTTCGACGAGGCCGCGGACGGCTTCGTGCCCGGCGAGGGCGTCGGCGCCGTCCTGCTGAAGCCGCTGGCGGCGGCGGTCGCCGACGGCGACCACGTCTGGGGCGTCATCAAGGGCAGCGCACTCAACACCGCCGGCCGGACGTCCGGCTACACCGTGCCCGATCCCGCCCGGCAGTCCGACCTCGTCGGCCTGGCGGCCGCCCGGGCCGGCGTGGAGCCGCACACCCTGTCGTACGTCGAGGCGCACGGCACCGGCACCGCCCTCGGCGACCCGCTGGAGATCGCCGGACTCGCCCGCGCCCTGGCACCCGGGCGCGACGCCGGTGAGCCGTGCGCGGTCGGCTCGGTCAAGGCGAACATCGGACACCTGGAGGGCGCGGCCGGAGTCGCGGGCCTCACCAAGGTGCTGCTGCAGCTCAAGTACGGCCGGATCGCGCCGTGCGTCTCGCTGGACCGGGTCAACCCCAGGATCGACGCGCCGGTGATCCGCTTCCCCCGGGCGGAGGAGGAGTGGCGCACCCCGCCGGGCGTCCCGCGCCGCGCGGGGGTGAGCGGCTTCGGTGCGGGCGGCGCCAACGCGCACCTGATCGTCGAGGAGTACCTGCCCGGACGCGCGGCCGGTCGGGACGCGGCCGGTCGGGGCGCGGCGGACCGGTCCGCGGACGAGCGGTCCGCGGACGGCGGGCGGCCGGGGGAGGAGCACGTGGTGCTGCTCTCCGCCCGGACCGGGGGGCAGCTGGGCGCCCTCGCCGCCGCCCTCGCCCGTACCCTGGCCGACCCGGCGGACGGCACCGGCCGGTCGCCGGACCTGGCGCACCTCGCGAGCAGCAGCCAGCTCGGGCGCAGGGAACTGGGCGAGCGCCTCGCCGTCACCGCCCGGAGCGCCGCGGACCTGCGGGCGGCGCTGGAGGCGTTCGCCGCCGGTCGCCCCGCCGAGGGTCTGCGGACCGGGACCGCCCGCGCGGACGGCTCGCGCGGGGGTCTGCTGGACGACGAGGACGGGCGGGCCTACGTCGAGGCCCTGACGGCGAAGCGGCGACTGGACCGGCTCGCGGCGCTCTGGACGGAGGGCGTGCCGATCGACTGGAGCCGTCTCTGGCCGCTCCCGCGCCCGGCGCGGGTCGGGCTGCCGCCCTACCCGTTCGAGCGGAGGCGCTTCTGGGTGGACGCCGCACCGGCGGTCGGCGGTGGTCGGGACGTGCCGGGCGACAGCACGGACGCCCCGGCCCCGGCCCCGGTCCCGGCCCCGGCGCAGGCCCAGGCCCCGGTGGAGGGCATCGGCGAGGCCGTCGACCGTGACCTCCGCCAGGAGTCCTGCGGCTTCCTCCTGGTCGAGCCGGACGCGGTCGACACCGACGCCGACCTGATGGACCTCGGCTTCGACTCCATCTCGCTGCTTCAACTCGCCGGCCAGGTGGGCGGCATCTACGGCATCGAGCTGGACCCGTTCGTGGTGTTCGCCCACCCGACCCTCGCGGCCCTGCGCGAGCACCTGCTCGGGGAGCACGCCGACGCCGTCGCGGCCCGTCACCGCGACCCCGTCGTGCCGCCGAGCGCACCGTCGATCCGACCGGCCGACGCGCCGGCCGACAGCAGAGTGGAGAACTGATGGACCAGCAGGCGGACGTCCGGCCGGAGTCCGGGACGGCGGTCGAGGAGGTGGTCGAGCGGATCCTCCGCGTTCCGGACGGCTACCGGGGTTTCACCACCCCGCAGGCCGCGCTCCAGAAGGTCTACGGCGTCCCGGGGGAGCTGTTGGAGCTCCTCCTCGACGCGGGCCTGCCGCACCGCGGCAGCGGTGACGAGAGACGGTTCGACGTGTTCGACCTGGAGAACGTCACCGTCGAGCTGGAGCTCAACAGCCCCAGCTGGATGCTGATGAGGACCCTCGGCCGGGCCTTCGACGGCGGACTCGGCCGCAGCCGCAACGAGTACCGCTTCCGCACCACCGGCCGCTGTCCCGAACCGGGCCACTCCGGCGCGTGCGACTTCGCGCCGGGCAGCATGCTCGACGCCGCCACCGGCTCCGGCGAGGTGACCTGGGACGGTCCCGCCTCCTTCGTCCGGCAGATCACGCTGCCGGACGAGGAGTACTGGTTCGACGACTCCGTGCTCCCGCTGTTCGCGTCGGTCGACCGGCTGTTCTTCCACCTGCTCCCGCACGCCCTGTCGACCGACGTCGGCTTCGCCCGGGAGACCGGCCTGGCAGACTGCCGCCTCGCCGGCCACGTCCTGCTGGACGAGGCGGGCGGCACCGGCGTGCGGGTCCGCGGGGCCAGCGGCCTGATCATGTCCGCGCCCTTCCCCCTCCAGCACATGTGGGTCGAGGTCGAGGTGGACGGGCGCTGGACGGCCGCCGACCCGTTCTTCCTGCGCACGCTCGCCCGGTGGCGCATCGTCGACTCCCGGGCGTGGCCGGCGCACCGCTCCCCGCGCCGGATCTACTGGGCGGTCGAGGGTGCACCGGCCCCGCAGGACATCGCGATGATCACCCACCGGGGCGAGCGCGCGTCGAGCTCCAGCCGGATGGTCGACTGGCAGGACTGAGCGGCGCCGGTCCGGACGGACGGGCGAACCGACGGACGGGCGGGCAGACGGGCGGCGGCGGGTCGGGCTGACACCCCCGCCCCCCCCGCCCGCCGGTGGGGGGGGGCGGGCCCCGCGGGCCCCGGGCCCCGCGGGGGGGGCGGAGCGGCGGGTCGGCGGGGGCGGCGGGCCAGGGGCTGGAGTGGGAGGTGGGGGGGGGGCGGGGGCC
>NZ_JBHXKE010000018.1:14948-43914 GCF_042722765.1 Kitasatospora sp. NPDC058406 | reverse complement strand
CGAACCGCCGGCGGGGGGGGCCCCGGGGGGGCGGGGGGTGGGGCTGACACCCCGACCGCCGCCGCCGTCCGTTCGGTGGGCACGGGCCCGTCGTGCCGCCGATCAGGCGGTCAGACCGGTCAGGCCGGTCAGACCGGTTCGCCGAGGCACCGTGCGGAGAAGACCTCGTCGATCAGCATCGCCGGGGTCCCTCCCGTCACCACCCGGTACCGCCGGGCGCCGCCCCCCTGGGCCGCGGGCGCCGTCGAGGAGACGATCTCGCGGAACGACTCCACCCGGTGCCGGCGCAGCAGCCGCCCGATCGGTTCGTCCCCGCCCAGCAGGTCCGCCCGCAGCGGCGCGGGCAGCGCCTCCACCACCATGAGGGTCCGGGCCCTCACGTGCACCAGCCCGGACCGGGCGCCGACCAGCTCGGTGGTGCGCGACAGCAGCGTCAGCCCGACCGGCACCGCCAGCAGGCGTGCGGCCTCCTCGTCCGCCGGCTCCGGCGCGTGGGCCAGCCCGGCGGTCACGATGCGCTCTCCCACGACCTGCTCGACCAGGGGCGTGACCGTGCCGTCGCACGCGAGGATCAGCCGGCCGACCAGGCCGAGCCGTCCCGGCTCCGGCGCAGAGGCGTGCGGGGCGGCGTGCGGAGAGGCGTGCGGGGCGGCGTGCGGGTCGGCCACGGAGGCGGAGGGGTTCACGGGGCGACCTCGCGGCGGATCGGCTTTCCGGTAACCGAGCGGGGGATCGACCGGACCTCGGTGATCCGCCGGGGCACCTGGTGGGGCGCCAGCCGCTCGCGGCACCACGGCACCAGGTCGGGCGCCGGGGCGCGCAGGACGACCTCGGCCACCGGCACCTGTCCGTGCGCGCGGTCCGGGGCGGCCGACACCTGGACGTCGGCCACCGCCGGGTGCCCGGCCAGGACCCGTTCGATCTCGGCGGGGGCGACCTTCTTGCCCGCCACGTTGATCAGGCTTCCGATGCGGCCGGCCAGCCGGAGGGCGCCGTCCGGGGCCGGCGGGAGGGCGAGGTCGCCGGTGCGGTAGCGGCCCCGCCCGTCGACATCGAGCGGGACCAGGCCCGCCGGGCCGATCCGGCCGAAGGCCAACGAGCTTGTTGCCAGAAGGAGTTCGCCCCGACCCTGGTCGTCGTCGTCAGGCGGTACGACCTCGGCCGCCACCCCCGGCAGCGGCGCACCGATCCAGCCCTCGGCCTCGCCGCCGGAGACCGGGGCGAGCGTGACCGCGCCCGCCTCCGAGGAGCCGTAGCAGTTGTGCAGCCGGAAGGTGAACCGTTCGGCGACGGCGGCGGCCACTCCCGGTCCCAGGGGCGCGCCCGCCGACACCGCGACCTCCAGGCCGGGGGGCGTGGCCGTGTCGTCGGACGCGGCGGCGGCCTGCGCCAGCAGCGCGTAGTGGAAGGGCAGGGCGACGAGCGTCCGCGCGCCGTGGTCCCGCACCGCCGCCAGCAGCCGCGAGGGGACCGACCTGACGGGGCAGAACCGGACGGGGGCGCCCAGCACCAGCGGCGCGACCAGCCCGTAGTTGAACCCGTACGCGTGGAAGAGCGGCGCCGCCACCGCCACGGGGGCGTCCGGCCCGTAGCCGAGGAAGCGGCCGACCCGGCGCGCGTCCGCCAGTACGGCGGCGGCCGTGCGGACGATCCCGGTCGGTGCGCCGGTGGAGCCGGAGGTCAGGAAGACGTGGGCGCCCGCCGGCACACCGTCCGGCAGGTCCGAGCGGCCCTCCCCGGTGAGGCGCAGCGGGGGTTCCCCGCACAGGACGGTGCCGCCGTCGGGGCCGGCCTCGGTGTCCCGGGCGACCGGGCCTGCGACGCTGCCGGGAGTCGCGGCGTCCCGGTGCACCAGCGGCACCCCGGCCAGGTCGCAGCCCAGCACCAGGGCGGCCGTCGCCGCCGGGTCCGACAGCTGCGCCACCACGCCCTCCCCGGGGACGTCCCGGCGGGCGAGGGCGGCGGCGACCCGTTCGGCGGCGGCCAGCAGCTCGCGGTAGGTCCACGCCCGGCCGTTCGCGACCAGGGCGGTGGCGTCGGGCGGTGCGCCGTTGTCGCGAACCGCGTGGACGATGCTGGTCATGACCGGGCCTCTCGGAGTGCTGCGGGGAGATCGTTCAGTGCGGCGATCCGGCCGGGACCGGGCGGGCCCAGGACGAAGGTCGCGGCGACCCCGGCCGCCGCCCCCTGCCGGGCGTCGGCGGGGCTGTCGCCGACGTACACCGCTTCCTCGGGTGCCAGGCCGAGCCGCCGCAGGGCGAGCAGCAGGCCGTCCGCGGCCGGTTTGGGGCGGGCCGCGTCCTCCCGGGCCACGGTCAGGTCGAGCGCAAGGCCGCACGCGTCGAGCAGCAGCCGGGCGTGAGCGCGGGAGCGGCCCGTGCAGATCCCCAGCACCAGCCCCTCCGCGCGCAGCAGGCCGACCAGCTCCCGCGCGCCGGGCATCGGCGGTACGGGCGACGTGGCGCCCGCCAACTCCTCCCGCAGCGCGAGGTCGTACGCCCGGGCGGCCCCGGCCAGCAGCTCCGCGGGCACCAGCGCCGCGAGCGTCTCCAGGTCCGTCGGCCGCTGGGCGGCGGCGAGCCGCGCGCCGCTCGGTCGGTCGGGCCCGACCGCGGCCACGCCCCGCCGCAGGCAGCGCAGGTGCAGGGACCAGGAGTCGGCCAGTGTCCCGTCGAGGTCGAAGACCACCCCGCGTACGCGCCGTGCCGGGGCCGCGCCGGTGGGGGCCGGCGGGGCGGGCGGCGCGGTGGGGCCGGTCACTGGGCCTCCGCCAGGCCGGCGACGGCGGCGCCGGGCGTGAGCTCGGCGACGGCGAGGGCGGCGTTGACCAGGCCGGCCGCGAGAGCGGCGCCGGAGGCCATGCCGAGGCGCATCTCCAGGCGGAGGAGCGGGGGCTGGCCGAGCGCCTCCAGGACGTGCCGGTGCGAGGGCTCGGTGGATTCGTGGGCGGCGATCAGGTACCCCGCCACCGCCGGGCAGAGGCGGACGGCGAGCAGGGCCGCGACCGCCGTGATGGCGCCGTCGACGAGGACGACCTGCCGGCGGGCCGCCGCCGCGAGGACGATGCCGGTGTTGCCGGCGATCTCGTAGCCGCCGAGCGCGGCGAGCACCGTGAGCGGGTCGTCCGGCAGGTGGGCGGTCCGGTCGAGCGCCAGGCCGACGAGGGCGGCCTTCTGCCGGACGGTGTCCTGCGGGACGCCCGAGCCGAGGCCGGTCAGTTCGGTGGCGGTCCGGCCGAGCAGCCGGGCGGCGAGGGCGGTGGCGGCGGTGGTGTTCCCCACGCCGATCTCACCGATCGCGACCAGGCCCGCTCCGCCGAGACGTTCCTCGGCGAAGCGGGCTCCGGCCGCGACCGCGCGGACGGCCAGATCCGCGGTCATGGCGTCCCGGACGGAGATGTCGGCCGTGCCGGGAGCGATCTTGTAACGCTGGTCGCCGACCGGGTCGACCAGGCCGAAGTCGGCCGTCTCCACGCGGGCGGGGAGGCGGTCGGCCAGGATGTTGACGGGCGCCTGCCCGCTGTCGATGAGGCGCAGCACCCGGCCGGTGACGCCGGGTCGGAAGCGCGAGGTGCCGTGTGCGGCTACGCCGTGGTCACCGGCCAGCACGCTGACGACGGTGTCCAGCGGGCCGGGCGAGGCCGTACGGCGGATGCCGGCGACCCGCTGGACGAGGGTGTCGAGCCGGCCCAGGCTGCCGGACGGGCGGGCGAGGGCGAGCTGGCGGACCTGCGCGAGCCGGGCGCTGTGGCGGTCGGGGGCGGTGACGGAGGCGCAGAGGGCGTCGATCCGCTCGCGGTCGGCCCCGGCGGAGGCCCCGCGCCCGGCCCCGGTGGCGGCGAAGGCCCCGGCCGTCGGCCCGCCGTCAGCCATCGGCCCGCCGTTCCGCCAGCTCGCGTCCGAGGTCGGAGACCCGCCGGGCGAAGCGCCGGTTGGTGAAGTGCTCGTCGACGCGGGCGCGGGCCGCGGCGCCGCGCCGGGCGGCCTCTTCCGGGTCCGCGAAGGCCCGGCGCAGGGCGTCGGCGAGGACCGCGGGGTCGAGGACCCGGGCGCCCGAGGGGCCTTCGACCGGGACGGGGTAGCCGAACTCCGGGCCGGGCACGAGCTCGCGCAGCGAGTCCACGGCGGTGGCGACGACCGGGCGGCCGAACGCCATCATCTCCGCGCAGACGTAGCAGAACGACTCCCAGAGGCTGGGCACCACGGCGACGTCGGCGACGGACATCCAGCCGAGCGCCTCCTGCCGGGGGACGTCGCCGAGGAACGTCACCCGGTCCGTGAGGCCCAGCCGGCCGGCGAGTTCGCGCAGCGGCTGCTCCTCCGGGCCGACACCGACCAGCGCGAGGTGCGGCCGGACGGCGGTGCCGTCCGGCCGCCGGACCGCGCCGAGCAGGTCGAGCGCGGTGAGTAGCTGGGCGAAGCCCTTGACCGGGACGAGCCGGCCGCAGGCGACCAGCAGCGGCTCGGCGCCGATGGCCAGGGCGTCGCGCCGCCGCCGCCACTGCGGGTCCTCTTCGACCGCCCGGATCTCGTCGGGGTCGACACCGAGGTGGATCACCGAGTGCGGTGCGGTGTTCTCCGGGTAGTAGCCCGTCACCGCGTCGGACAGCGCCCGGCTGATGAAGACGGTGTGGTCGCTGCCGAGGACGGACTTGCGTTCCAGCTCCACCAGGTGCGCCCGGTCGGCGGTGACCCCGCTGGTGACACGGTGCTTGTCCCGGTCGTACGGGGTGATGGCACGGAAGTCCTGGAGCAGGACGTTGACCAGCGGCACGCCGTGCCTGCGGGCGAACATCGCCGCCTCCGGGTAGCAGAACAGGTCGGGCAGGGCGACCAGTTCGGGAGCCCCGTCCTCCTCGGCGAGCCGCTGCGCGGCGGTGTGGAAGCGCCGGTGGACGCGCAGGCTGTCGTCGGCGAGCCCGCTGCCGGAGTTGTAGACCACGTCGGTGCCGACGCGGTGGACGCTCACGCCGTCGACCTGCTCGCGCAGGTCGTCGACGGCGCCGGGGCGGGAGGTGACGACGGAGACCTGCCAGCCCTCCGCGACCAGGCCGACGGCGAGGTTGCGGGCGACGGTGCTGGTGCCGCCGACGGTGGTCGGCGGGTACTCCCGGGAGAAGACGACTGCCCGTCGTGCGCTGCTCACTGCTGCTCGCCTGCCTGTCCGTCGGTCTGCTGGTGGGTGTCGGAGGAGTCGCGCAGGAAGTCCTCGACCTGGGCCGCGGTCTCCTCGGCGGGTGGGGTGCCCGCGCGGACGGCCCGGTGCCAGGCGACGACGGCGGCGGCCGAGGCCCCGAGGTCGTAGCGGTGGCGCCAGCCGAGCAGCTCGGCGGCCTTGCGGCCGTCCAGGCGCAGGAGTTCGTCCTCCGTGAAGCGGGTCCCGGGGTCGGCGGACAGCTCGGCGGGCCGGCCGCCGGTGGCCACCCAGGCCGCGTCGAGGGCGCGGGCGAGGTCGAGGACGGTCGCACCGTCGCCGGGCGGCGCGAAGTTGAGGACCTCGCCGGTGGCGACCGTGCCGTCGGCCAGCCGGTCGGCGAGCAGGAGCAGCCCGCGGACGACGTCCAGCACGTGCTGCCAGGGGCGGACGGCACCGGGGCGGCGCAGCCGTACCGGGCGGCCCGCGTCGAGCGCGGCCAGCAGGTCGGGCACCAGGCGGTCGAGGGCGAAGTCGCCGCCGCCGATGATGTTCCCGAAGCGGACGGAGGCGCCCCGGGTGGGTGCGCCGGTGTCGCGCAGCAGCGTCGCGTACGCCTCGAAGACCAGCTCCGCGCCGGCCTTGGAGACGCTGTACGGGCAGCCGCCGCCGAGTTCGTCGATCTCCCGGTAGGGCCACGGCCAGTTCCGGTTGCGGTAGCACTTGTCCGAGGTGACGTGGACGAGCACCCCGGGCGCGCACCGGCGGACGGCCTCCAGCACGTTGAGGGAGCCGGTGATGTTTGTGCCGAGGGTGGTGTGCGGGTCGGCGAGGCCGGCGCTCACGAGCGGCTGGGCCGCCAGGTGGAACACCACGTCGAACGGCCGCGCGGCCATGGTGCGGTGCACGGCGTCGAGGTCGCGGACGTCGCCGACGACGGTGCGTGCGCCGAGCCCGGCGAGGCCGGTGCTGCGGGCCCTCGTCCGCTCGTCGCCGTCGGCCGCGAAGCCGGTGACGTCGGCGCCGAGCCGGAGCAGGGCGGTGGTGAGCCACGAGCCGACGAAGCCGCTGTGGCCGGTGACGAGGACCTGCCGGCCGCGCCAGTGCGGCGCGGTCCGGTTCAGGCCCGGACCGGGGTCGGCCATGGGAGTCCCTCCTCCTGCGCCAGCGCCTCGGCGTCGACGAAGTCCTTGTAGGTGTCGAACGGCAGCCACCGCCCGTCGTGCACCACCGCGTCGACCTCGCCGGCCTCGGCCAGCATCGGCAACACGTCCTCCTCCAGGCCGAGTTCGGGCGAGAGGGTGGTGAGCAGGCGGGGCGAGCAGGCGAAGTAGCCGGCCGAGATCAGCGCGGGCTGCAGCGGCTTCTCGACGAACGCGGTGACCGACATGCCGGCGCCGACCACGATCTCGCCGTACCGGGAGCGCACCCGGGTGGCGGTCATGGTGACGGCGCTGCCGCTCTCCCGGTGGTGCGCGAGGAGCCGGTGCAGGTCGAAGTCGGAGAGCACGTCGCCGTAGCCGAGCAGGAACGTGCCGGGCCGCAGCAGCGGGGCCGCCGCCAGCAGGCGGACGGACTTCTCGGCGGACGGGCCGTTGTCGACGAGGGTGATCCGGGTGCCGCCGGCGGAGAAGCGGACCAGGCCGGGGCCGGTCTCGACGTCCGCAGGGGAGACCGGGAACGCGTCGAGCAGCAGCCGCTCCATCGCCCGCGCGCCGTAGCCGGTGCACAGCACGAAGTCGTCCAGGCCGAACGAGCGGTAGTAGTCGAGCACGTGGAGGATCAGCGCCCGGCCGTCCGGGAGCGGGCGCAGCGGCTTGGCGAGGTCGTCGCCGTCGCTGCGCTGGCGCAGGCCGAGGCCGCCGCAGAGCAGGACGACGGTGGGGCGCCCGGTCACGTGCCGTCCGCCTTGCGGACGACCAGGCCGTGCAGGACCAGCACGTCCAGCTCGGTGGTGAGGAAGCAGCGCACCGCGTCCTCGGGCGACTCCACGATGGGCTCCTCGTTGTCGTTGAAGGACGTGTTGAGCAGCACCGGTACCCCGGTGATCCGGTCGAAGGCGGTGATCAGCGCGCACAGTTCGGGGTTGAGCGCGGGCGTCGCGGTCTGCAGCCGCGCCGAGCCGTCGACGTGCGTGACCGAGGGGATGTCCGTCCGCCGGTCCTCCCGCACCTGCGGGACGAGCAGCATGTAGTGGGCGGGGACGGCGGTGTCGAAGTACTCGGTCTGCCGGTCCTCCAGGACCACCGGGGCGAACGGCCGGAACGCCTCCCGGTGCTTGACCTTGGCGTTGATGCGGTCCTTCATGCCGGGGTCGCGCGGGTCGGCGAGGATGCTGCGGTTGCCCAGCGCGCGCGGCCCGATCTCGGAGCGGCCCTGGAACCAGCCGACGACGGCGCCGTCCGCCAGTTCGCGGGCCACCGTCGCGTACAGGTCGTCGGGGCGCTCCACCCGCAGCCGCCCGCCCTGGGCGGCGACGGCCGCCTCGATCTCGGCCTCGGTGTGCAGCCGGCCCAGGTAGGGGGAGAACAGCTCGGGGGAGGGGGCCCACGGGTGCCCGCCGAGCACGTGGTGCCCGTACAGGGCCGCGCCGATCGCGGTGCCGCCGTCGCCCGCGGCCGGCACGATGTGCAGCCGCTCGAACGGGGTGTCCCGCAGGATCAGGTAGTTGGCGACGCTGTTGAGGGCGACCCCGCCGGCCAGGCAGAGGTCCGTGGCGCCGGTCTCCCGGTGCAGCCAGCGGGCGAGTTCGACGACGATCCGCTCGGTGTTGGCCTGCACGGCGTACGCGAAGTCCGCGCGGACCGCGTCCGCGGCCTCCTCGTCGGCGGCCTTCGCCAGCTCGCCGGCGACGAGGGCGCGCACCGCGTCCTGCTGGGCCAGCGACTGGCGGAAGGTCCCGTCGTGCAGGTCGTACAGCGCGGCGAGCGCCTCGACGTGGCGCGGGGTGCCGTACGGGGCGAGGCCCATGGTCTTGCCGGGCGCGCCCATGCCGCCGACGGTGCGGAAGCCGATCTCCTTGGACACGGCCTCGTACATCCAGCCGATGGAGTTCTCGTACGTGTCGTCGAGCCGGTGCTCGGCGGTCGCGACCCGGCCGGTCAGGCTGCGTACGGGGGTGAGTCCGTCGGCGTCGCCCCGGTAGAAGGTGACGGTCTCGCCGTGCTGCTCGCCGTCGCGCTCGACGGTGGAGCCGCGGCCGTCCATCACCAGGACCGCCGCCTCCTGGAAGGGCGAGGTGTAGAAGGTGCTGGCGGCGTGGGAGAGGTGGTGGCCGATCCATTCGATCCGGTCGCGGTGGCGCAGCGTGTAGACCGGGTTGACGAAGTCGTTGGCGACGATCAGGTCCACGTCCTGCGGACCGAGGCCGCCCTCGGCGAGGACGTAGTCGCCGGCCCGGCACTGCTGCAGGCGCGGTCCGAGGCCGAACGCGATCTTCTTCCGGACGAGGCGTTCCTCCTCGACGGCGGAGACGACGCGACCGTCCTCGACCAGGCAGGCGCCGAAGTCGTGGTGGGACCCTCCGAGTCCGAGTATTCGCACGGGGGTTGTTCTCCTTCTTGCTTGTCGGGCCCGGATGGCTCGGCGGAGGTTCGTCGGACGGTCGTCGGACGGCCGGCGGACGCGTGTCCGCCGGACGCCGGCCGCTCGTCAGACCCGCAGCAGCGTGCAGGCCCAGTGCATGCCGTTCCCGGTGCTGGTGAGGGCGACGATCCCGCCCCGCGGGAGCTCGCCGGCCTCCAGCTTCTTGCCGAGCGCGAGCAGTTGGTCGGCGCAGCCGAAGTGGCCGTGGTCGAGGGCGATGGCCGCGTTGGTGTTCTCCAGCGGCACGCCGTAGTCGCGCGCCGCCTCCGCCAGGCCGTCCGCGGTGCCGTTCATGTGCAGGACGTGCCGGACCTCCCCCACCGGGACGGGCACCCGGCGGCAGGCGGCCTCCAGGACGGCCAGGCCGTTGGTCCTCGTCCGCCGCATGAAGCGGATCTTCGCCCGCAGGTCGTGGCCGAGGAACTCCTCCATCAGCGTCACCGGGTTGCCGACGGCGCCGGGGTCCGGGGATTCGGCGGTGACCGGCCGGGCCGCACCGCCGCCGGGCAGGTACGCGACGTCGGCGAACGTCCCGTCGGTGATGATCTCGGTCGCCAGCCAGCGGCACCGCTCCTCGTCGCGCCGCAGCACCGCCGCCACCGCGCCGTCCGAGGTGATCGCCGTGCTGGACTCCATCCGGTTCCAGTACGCCTCGCAGACCCGGTTGACGGTGATCAGCAGGGCGGTCCGGTAACCGGGGTGGGTGGCGAACTTGCCCGCGGCGGCGTCGAATCCGCTGACGCCGCTGCTGCACGCCTGGTTGACCAGCAGGGCCTCCGCGCGGCGGGTGCCCAGTTTGGCCTGGGTCGCCGCGGCCGGGTCCCAGTAGAGGTACTCGGGGATGTCCGCCATCGCCAGCACCACCAGGTCGACCTCGTCCGCCGCGATCCCGGCGCGGTCGAGCGCCCGTCGGCCCGCCTGCGCGGCCAGGTCGGTCAGCCCGACGCCGTCCGGCGCGCGGTGGAACCGGCGGTAGCCCCAGTCCTCCACCCGCTTGAGGTCGCGGGTGTAGCGGGGTGCCTGCTCGGCGACGTCGCAGGGTTCACCGAGCGCGTAGTCGACGGCGCTGATCCCGTAGGTCACGGCGCCGCGTCCAGCCGGCCCATGCTGCGCAGGACGTACGCCCGCCGGGACTTCGACAGGAAGTAGTCGCCGGAGCGGACCGGCGGGTGGTGCGGCGGGTCGTCGGGCGTGGTGCAGGTGGGGATGCAGGCGATCTCGGTCTCCGGGTCCGCCTGGTAGAAGAAGGCGATGGAGATCCGGTCGAGGTGCTCCTGCTCCTTCGGCGGGTTGACCACCCGGTGCACGGTGCTCGCCCAGCGGTCGTTGGTCCACCGGGTCATCAGCCGGCCGAGGTTGACGACGAAGGAGCCGGGCAGCGGCGGTACGTCCAGCCACCGGCCCTCCTGGTCGCGCACCTGGAGGCCGCCGGGTGCCTCGTCCTGGTAGAGGACGGTGAGACTGCCGAAGTCGGTGTGCGGGCTGTTGCGCAGCTTGTCGTGGGCGACGCCGGTGCGGGGCGGGTAGTAGTTGACCATCATCGGGGTCATGTGCCGCTCGAACTTGTCGTCGAACCAGGTCTCGGGAAGGCCCAGCCCGAGGGCGAACAGCCGCATCAGCTCCGCCGACAGGACGGTCGCGGCGCGGTAGTACTCCAGGAACGCGTCCCGGAAGCCCGGCTGGTCGGGCCAGCGGTTGGGGCTGTCCAGCCCGGGGAAGCGGTTCCCGGTCCGCTCGCCGAGCAGGCTCCCGCCGAACAGGTGCAGCCGGTCGTTGGCGCCGTAGCCGTGCTGGAGCGGGTCGTCGGGGTCGTTGGCGGCGCCGTCGCGCACCTCGGCGGGCCCGCGGAAGAACGCGCCGGCCGCCTCGTACAGCGCGGTGACGGTCGCTTCGGGCACCCCGTGGCCGACCACGACGAGGAAGCCGCTGGTCTCGCACGCCTTGCGGACGGCCTCGGCCACGCCGGCCCGGCGTCGCGCGTCCGGCGGCGCGTCGAGCCCCAGGTCGATGACGGGCACGTAGCCGTGCAGCAGGGTGGTGCCGTCGCCGCCCTCGCCGGGCGCGGACTGCGCGGCGGGCGCGTCCGGCGCGTCCGGCGCGACGGGTGCGACGGGTGCGTTCGGTGCCGGTGCCGGTGCCGGTGGTGCGGTCGGTGCCGGTGGTGCGGTCGGTGTGGTCGGTGTGCCGGGCATCGGGCCTCCCCCTCCTAGCGATGGTGACTTCCGGTGACGGGTCACCAGGTGACGTGCAGCGACCGCAGACCGTAGATGAGCATCTCCGCCAGGAACGGCGGCTCGGCCTGCGGTTCGGCGAGCCGCAGACCGGGCAGGCGGCGCAGCAGGGCGGCCACGGCCAGCTCGGTCTGGGTCTGGGCGAGCGCGCTCCCGAGGCAGCGGTGGATGCCGTGCCCGAAGGCCAGCTGGCTGCGCACCGTACGGGTCAGGTCGAAGCGGTCGGGCTCCTCGAACACGGCGGGGTCCCGGTTGGCGGTGGCCAGGTGGACCACCACGCCGTCCCCGGCGCGGACCGTGCGCCCGCCGAGTTCGGTGTCGCGCAGGGCGACCCGGGCGACGCCGTGCTGCACGAGGGTCCAGTAGCGCAGCGCCTCGGCGACCGCGTGTCCGGCCCGGCGTTCCGGGTCCGCCCGGACCAGCTCGGCCTGGCGGGGGTCGCCGAGCAGCGACAGCATGGTCAGCGAGAACAGCCCGGCGGTGGTCTCCAGGCCCGCGACGACGATCAGGTTGGCCAGGTTGACCAGCTCGGTCATGGTCAGGTCGCCGTCGTCGAGGCTCCGCGCGAGACGGCTGAACAGGTCGTCGTCGGAGCCGGTCCGCTTGGCGGTGAAGAGCCGCTCCAGGTACTGGTTCATCCTCCCGGCCGCCAGGACGCGCTGCACCGCCGTGGCGTCGTGCGTCTGCAGGTCCCGGGTGCAGTCCAGGAAGAAGTCCCGGTCGGCGAGCGGGGTGCCCAGCATCTGCGAGGCGCTGAGGGCGGGCAGCGGGACGGCGAGCGAGGTGACGAGGTCCTGCGGGCCGCCGGCCGCGACCATCCGGTCGATCAGCTCGTCGGCGGAGGCGGTCAGGGCGGGGCGCATCGCCCTGACCCGGGAGCCGCTGAACTCCGCCGCGACCAGCTGCCGCAGCCGGGTGTGCTGCGGCGGGTCCATGGACAGGAAGTGGCCGGGGATCGGCCGCTTGGAGGAGAGCGGGAAGGCCGGGTAGCCGGGCAGGGTGGAGTCCGAGCTGAAGCCCCGGTGGTCGGCGAGGACGGCGCGGGCCGTCCGGAAGTCGGTCACCAGCCAGGCCTCGCCGCCGTAGCTGAGCGGCACCCGCCGGACCGGCTCGCCCTCGGCGGTGCGGTACGCGGCCGGCGGGTCGCGGGGGTCGCTGCGCGGTACGGGGAAGGACCAGCCGACGGCGGTGGCGGCGTCGATCGTCTCGGCGGTCACGGGCGGCCCGCCGCCGGGGCGAGCAGCCACTCGGCGGCCCGGTCGAGACCGGTGCGCAGGGCCGCGGCCAGCGACTCCACGTCCTCGTCCCGGTACACCAGGGCCGGGGCCAGCTGGATCCGGCTCGGGCCGGCCGACACCAGCGCGCCGGCCTGCCGGATCTCGTCGACGACCCGGCCGAGGACCGACTCGGACAGGTCGGCGCCGTCGGCACTCAGCCGCAGGGCCCGGAAGCAGCCGAGGCCGTTGTCGTCGGCGACGAGCGGGTGCGCGGTCAGTTCGGCGAGGAGGCCGTCGAGCTTCGCGGAGACCCGGCCGGCCCGGCCGACCGCGTCGAGGCGTGCCATCTCGTCGATGGTCGCCAGCATCGCGGCGCAGGTCGGGGGAGCCCCGGCCTGCGTCTCGGCGTGGGTGAGGGCGGAGTCGGCCCGGTCGAAGACGTCGCAGATCGCGTGCGAGACGACGACCGCGGCGGCGGCGCAGGTGCCGTTGGTGAGGCCCTTGGAGGCGAGCAGGACGTCGGGCGGCTCGGGCCAGTTCTGCGAGGCGAAGTAGGAGCCGGTGCGGCCGAACCCGGTGGCGACCTCGTCGGCCACCAGCAGGAAGCCGTACTCGCGGCGCAGCCGGGCGAGGGCGGCGAGCATGGTGTCGGGCAGCGGGAGCGCGCCGGTGCCGAGGACCGGCTCGACCACGACGGCGGCGATGCTGTCGCCTTCCGTGCGAAGCAGCTCCTCCAGCTCGGCCGGGTCCTCGTGGCTGACGTGCCGGATGAGCCGCTGGTCGACGCTGTAGTAGCTCTGGCCGAGCGACATGCCGGTCAGGGCGTGACTGCCGTAGGTGAGGCCGTGGTAGCTGCCCTTGAGGCCGACGACGACCCGGCGGCGGAACTGCCGGTGCAGCGACCAGTACTGGCGCGCCAGCTTCATGGTCAGGTCGTTGGCGGCGCTGCCCGAGGTGGAGTGGAGCACCCGGCCGAAGTGCTCGGGGCCGCAGACGTCGAGCAGGGCCCGGGAGGCGGCGACGGCGGGCTCGTGCCCGGCGCGGAACAGCGAGAAGTACGACGTCTCGATCAACGCGGTCCGGACGGCGTCGGCGATCCGGGGGTTGCCGTAGCCGAGGTTGACGTTCCACAGGCCGCTGGTGGCGCACTGGCGCCACTGCCCGTCGGCGAAGAGCACCCGGGTGCCCTCGGCGCGGACCGCCGTGTGGGACGCCCTCCCGAATGTGCTGGGGCGCTCCAGGAGCTCCCACAGCGGATAGCGCGCAGAATCGGTTCCCACGTTTTCCCCCGGCGTGATGATGTGGTCAGGAAGGTCTTCGCCCGTGGTTGTCGGCCGCAATCCCGCGGGGCCGGGTGGATGGCGCCGGCCGGAGAATTCGCGCATTCACGAGAAGGGTCGGCGCAATGCCGTTGATCATGTACGGTACAAGAGATCAGGGGCTCTGAACAGCCTTTTCCGGGGGCGGGCTCGAAGAATGCGCCGGTACCGCTCCCGGAGCGGGGCGCGGCCCGGCGTCCGGGACCGTGGCGCCCCGTCCGGGCGCCGGGCGGGCCACCCGGCGGCCGAGCTCGGCGAGGTGCTCCAGGCCGTCCAGCACCTCCGCCGCGGGCACCCCGAAGTCGACCAGGCAGGCGAGCTCGTCGACACCGGCCCGCCGGTACTCCTCGACCAGCTCCTCGGCCCGGGCGACCGTCCCGAACAGACCGCACCCCTGGTGCAGGTAGCGCCTCAGGGCGGGCCGGACGACGGCCCGGGTGCGGGCCGGGCTCCACCCGGCGCTCTCCTGGGGGCCGAACAGGGTCATGGCGCTGACCAGGTACTCCTCCAGCGGCCCGCGGGCCCGCGCCTCGACCTCGGCCTGGTCCTCGCCCAGGAGGGTGTGGACCATCAGCACCACCCTGCCCCGCCCCGGGTGCCCGGCGGCGGCGTACTCGTGCCGGTACTCGGCCGTCCGCAGGGCGAGCTCGGCGAGGTCCTGGTTGGCCAGGTGGGTCAGCACACCGACGCCCGTGCGTCCGGCGGCCCGGAAGGTCCCGGGGTTCCCCGCGCTGGTCAGCCACATCGGCAGCGGGCCGTTGACGGGCAGGGGGAAGATCCGCGGGCCCTCGGGCCCGTCGGCGGTGGCGGCCGGCAGCGGCTCGCCGCGCCAGAGCCGGCGCAGCGTGTCGACGGCCTCGACCGCCGCGCGGTCGCGCCCCTCGAACCCCTCGGGGCGCAGGACGAAGTCGGCCGGGTTCCAGCCGGAGGCCAGCGAGAGGCCGGCCCGTCCGCCGGACAGGCCGTCCACCACCGCCCACTCCTCGGCGATGCGCAGCACGTGGTGCAGCGGGGCGACGACACTGCCCGCGCGGATCGCGATCCGCTCGGTGCACGCGGCGATGGCGGCGCCGGTGACCGCGGGGTTGGGGTAGAGGCCGCCGAAGCGGTGGAAGTGCCGTTCGGGCGTCCAGACGGCGGCGAAACCGGCGCGGTCCGCGAACCGGGCGCCCTCCAGGAGCAGGCGGTAGCGGTCCGTGACGCCGCCGCGGGGGGCGGTGCCGTCCGGGGCGGCGGCGTCGTCCGCGAAGTAGAAGAGGCCGAGGTCCACCGCTCAGCGCTCCCGCGAGCCGGCCGCCGCCAGCGCGGCGGCGACGATCGAGCTGATCCCGTCGATGCTGCCGAACGACGGGTCACCGAGGGCGTCGTCGCCGAGCTCGAATCGGAACCGCTCCTCGATGTGCTGGATGAGGTGCAGGGTCCCCAGCGAATCCAGGTATCCGGAATCGAAGAGGTCGATCTGCCGGGTGAATTCCGGGTCACCGTCGTCGACCCGCCCCTCGGTCCGGACGAAACGCTCCAGGATTTCCGCGATCGCCGCGGTCCCCGTGATTTCCGTGATGTCCGCGACACCGCCGGCCGAAATGCCGGACATGGTGTTCTCCATGGTCTCCACCCTTCTGCTCAGCTGGAATTCGTGTGCGGCCGGCCCCGCTCGCGAGCCTCCTCGAAGGCCGTGCGCAACCGCCGCCCGATGTCCTCGAACCGGTCCGGCCCCGTGTTGAGGGCCACCCGGAAGTGGCCCTCCTCGTGGAAGAGCTCCGACGGCATGGCGATCAGGCCGTGCGCGGCGAGCAGTTCCACGAACTCCCAGCCGCCCAGCCCGTACGGGCACTCGGCGTACAGGAAGCCGGTGGCCCCGCCGCCGACCACGCGGTAGCCGAGGTCGGTCATCAGCGCGCGCAGCCGCACCTGGTCGGCGCGCAGGTCCCCGCAGTCGGGGTCGAGATCGGCCAGCTCCAGCACGAGCCGCTGCATCAGGGCGGTCGGGGCGCAGTGGCCCATCGAGCGCAGGGCCCGCTCGGCGCGCACCCTCGTCTCCTCCCGCCGGCGCAGGCCCGGCCCGAGGGCGAGGTAGCCGGTGCGCTGCCCCTGGAGGGACCACGCCTTGCCGTACGAGTACACGCTGACCGTGTCCGGGTACACCTGCATCGGGCTGGTGAAGGGTGCCCCGCCCCAGTTCTGGTCGCGGTGTACCTCGTCGCTGATCAGCACGGGCGCGCGGCCGAAACGGGTGGCGGCGGCGCGCAGGGTGTCCGCCAGTCCGGTCAGCTCGTCCGCGTCGTGCAGCACCCCGGTCGGGCAGACCGGCTGACTGATGATCACGCCCGCAGTGTCGGGACCGATCGCCGCGGCGAGCGCCGTCAGGTCCAGCCGCTTGCCGGCGCCCGAGGGCACCGGGCGGGTCCGCAGGCCCAGCCGGTGCGCGTAGAGGAAGTAGTCCATCCAGCACGGCGTGACGACCAGTACCTCCTCCCCGGGTTCGAAGAGGGCGGCCAGGGCGGTATTCAGCGCGGCGGTCGCGCCCGGGGTCAGCAGGAGGTCGCGGTGACCCAGCCGCAGGCCCAGCCGTCGCGAGAGCGCGGCGGCCGTTCGGCGCCGGGCGAGCGTGCCGCCGCCGAACGGCGTGTACTGGAGCTCGCTCTGCCCGACCGAGGCGGTCAGCGTGCGCAGCAGGTCGAATCCGCGCGGGTCGCGGTGGACCAGGGGGTTGGGGTAGGAGAGGTCGACGACACCGCCGCGTGATCCGCGCAGCGTCGCCGCGTGCAGGGCGGCGAACCGCTCCAGCGGAGCGGCGAGCCGGGCCTCCTCGTCGGCGGGCCCCGTGACGCCGGCGGGCCCGGCGGGTGCCGTGACGCCGGTCGGCTCGGTCGGCTCGGTGGGTTCGGTCGGCTCGGTGGGTTCGGTGGGTGCCGTGGCGCCGGTCGGCGCCGTGGTGTCAGCGGGTCGCACGGGCGGCCTCCTGCGGCGCCTCGGCGGCGGGCCGGGCGCCGTACTCGGCCTTGACCCGGGCACGGTCCGCCTTGCCCGAGGAGGTGCGGGGCAGCGTCGGCAGCACCCGGAGGCGACCGGGCCGCTGGTAGAGCGGCAGGTGTGCGGCGATGTGCTCCTCCAGCAGGTCGAGGGCGAAGCCGGCCGGGTCGGCGGGCACCACGACGGCGACGACGACGGGATCGGCGTCCGTCCCGTCGGCCGGGTCGGCGGACAGGCCGGGGCGGTCCGCGAAGACGACCGCCTCCGTGAGCAGGCCGGAGGCGAGCAGTCCGGCCTCGATCTCGGTCGGATTGACCCGGAAGCCACGGGACTTGAACTGCTCGTCGCGCCGCCCGAGGTAGCTGAGGAACCCCTGCTCGTCGCAGCGGACGTAGTCGCCCGAGTGGACCACCCGCTCCGCGACCGCCCCGCCCGGGGCGAACGGGTACGGCCGGAACACCCGCGCGGTCGCGTCCGGGTCGCGCCAGTAGCCCGCGGCGACGGTCGGCCCCCGGTGGACGAGTTCGCCCACCTGGCCGGGCGCGCAGCGGCGCCCGTGCTCGTCGAGCACCAGGATCTCGGTGTCCGGGATCGCCCGGCCCATCGACCCCGGGCGGCTGTCGACCAGGTCGGGCGGCAGGTAGGTGGAGCGGAACGCCTCGGTGAGCCCGTACATCAGGTACACCTCGGTGCCGGGGTGGGCGTCCCTGATCCGGGCGACGGTGTCGGCCCGCAGCGCGCCGCCGGTGTTGGTGACGTAGCGCAGTTCGGGCAGGTCGAGGCCGAGGAACGGTGACGGCCGGTTGACCAGCAGCTCCCAGAGCGGCGGAACCCCGGCGAGGCCGGTGATCCGCTCGGCGGCCAGCTCCCGGCAGACCCTGGGTGCGAAGGCCGGGCCGCCGATGACCAGCGTGCCACCGGCCCAGAACGTCGCCAGCACCTGGTTGAGGCCGGCGTCGAAGCTCCACGGCAGGAGGGAGAGGGTGCGGTCCGCCTCCGTGAGGCGCAGGTACGTCGCGACGATCCGGGCCCCCGCGACCAGGTTGGCGTGGGTGACCATGACGCCCTTGGGCCGGCCGGTGGAGCCGGAGGTGTAGATCAGGGCGGCGAGGTCCCCGCTGATCGGCCCCGTGCGGCCCGCCCCCGCGCCGGCTGTCCCCGTGCCGACGGTCCCCGCGGCGGTGCCGGGTGTCCTGGCCGGGTCGCCGGTGCCGCCGCGCGGGGCGGCGTCCGCCGCGTCGAGCACGGGCACGCCGAGGTCGCCGACCAGCGGGCGGTGCCGCCGGTCGGTCACCACCACGGCCGCACCGCTGTGCCGGACGATGTGCTCGACCTGCTGCGGCTTCAGCGACTCGTTGACGACCACCGCGACCGCGCCCAGCCGCAGTGCCCCGAAGAACCACCCGAGGCACTGCACCGAGTTGGGCAGGAGGACGGCGACCCGGTCGCCCGGCCCGACCGCGTTCGCGGCCAGGGCGTCGGCGAACTCCTCGGCCAGGGACAGCAGTTCGCGGTAGCTCAGCACGTCGCCGTGCCGGCTCACGGCCGGGTTGGCGCCATGGGTCGCCGCGCGGACCGTGAGCAGGTCCGGCAGGGTGAAGATCTCCATCGTCCGACTCCGGTGACGAGAGCCCTAGCCCTGGGCGACGACGTAGTCGACGATCTTCCCGATGGTGTTGAAGTTGTCCACGCTCAGTTCCTCGTCGGGAATGGAGACGGCGAATTCGCCCTCCAGCCAGACCAGGACCTCCAGAATTCCGAGCGAGTCGAACTCCGGGTAGTCGCGCAGGTCCTTGTCCTCGTTCACGCCGTCCTCGCCGAGGGCGGGGAGGGTCTGGCGAAGACGAAGTACCACGGAATCCGTGATCTCCTGACGTGAGGTCATGGTGATATCTCCAAACTTCGTCACGACGAAACGGACGTGCAGATTCTCCGGGCGGCCGTGCGGAGGACGGCCACCGGTCGGTGTCCCCCGCACACGGGTGGGGGGAGCGCGCTGCCGCCTCGCGGGCCGGATGCCGCGGCGGCGGTGGTGGACCTCGGGGCGCGTGGAAGCAGTCCCTTGGTGAGGCAGCGCCAGTATAAGCATGTCAGGTACACGGCATAGAGCGCTGGCCTGCGGAATGTGACTGGAGTGACAGTCGGTGCGCATCGGCGATCCCGGTCCGCACCGGACCGGATGACGTCGGATCAGGCGTGGCGCGGAGACGTGGCGCGGCCCGGAACCCCCTGGGCGCAGCGGCCCGACGGGCTCCGGCCCCCCTGGACCGGCCCGTCGGCCGCACCCTATCCCAGCCCTCCTGACCTGGGAAGCTGTCCCGCTGTCCGCGCTCTTGCGAAGGTTCCACCCATTGGTCCGATTCGCGGGATTCGGGCTCCCGGAAAGGCCGTTGACGATCTTGCGGTCGGCCGCATAGGCTCCGAGCCGGTTCGGCGCCGAACGCCCCTTCTTGACGCGGTCGGAGGCCGACCCGAATTGCGATCACGGGGGGTGACGATGATGAGCGGAATTACTGACGCCCGTTCACCGGCGGTGAATTGGGGGGACCGCGGTCCCGTCGTGCGGAGGCGCCCACGGAATGCCGTTCACGGTGGGGGAAACGCCACCGGAAGTGCCGCGACGACACCGGCCCGGGTTCCGTGAAATCCCCCGCACCCGACGCCGGTTGACGACCACCGCCGGCCTGTCCCCGGGCGCGTGAGGTCGGCGCGGGGGACAGGCCGGCGGTGGCCGGTGGCCGGTGGCGATCGGCGCTGGCCGGTGGCCCTGGTCGGGCCCGCGGCGGTCAGGCCGTCGGGAGGTGCCGGGGCAGCGACCGGACCCGGCGCCGGTCGAGCGGGGAGGGGCGGCGGTCGAGTCGGGTCCGCAGCAGCCGCTCCGCGTCGGCGTAGCGGCCGGCGGCGGTCAGCGCGTGGATCAGCGTCTCCTCGACCACCTCGCGCTGGGCGGCGCTCCCGCCGGCCCGGCGCAGCGTCGGCCGCAGGGCGGTCAGCGTGTCCGCGGCGTCGCCCCAGCGCTCCTCCACGACGGCCGTCATGGCGTCGCAGAGCGGCGCGATGACCTCGTGCTGCACGGGGTCGGTGTGCCACGCCGCGTGCCGCCGGAGGCGGTGCAGCCCGACCAGGTCGCCCGCGGACGCGAGAGCCATCGCGCTGTGCAGGGCGACGAAGGCCGTCGCGGGCCGTTCCAGGGACTCGCGGCCGATCGAGTCCAGCACCGCGGTGACGGGCGTCGCGCCGTGCCACCGGTCGGCCAGTCGGGCCCGCCACAGGAACGAGGCGGAGTCGACGAGAGCCCGGACGCCGTTCACCCGGGACGGCGACAGCTGGGAGTACCAGCGCTCCCGGACGGCGGACGCGTCGTCGAGGGCCAGTTCGTGCAGGCCCGCGTGCCAGGAGAAGTGGGCGTGGTGCGCGGTGCCCAGGCCGTGGCGGTCGATCCACGCGTCGAGCCAGCGGCGCCCCTCCTCGTGGTTCCCGCGTTCGTAGTGGACGTGGGTGAGGGCGTGCACGGCGTGGCCGGCGGCCGGTTCGACGCCGAGGGCCCGGTCGGCGAGCTGCTCGGCGGCCGCGAAGTCGCCCTGCTCCTGCCGGATGAAGGCGAGCAGCGAGGTGTGGAACCAGTGGCCGTCGTGCTCCGGAGCGATGCGCCCGACCAGCCGGTACGCGTAGTCCTGAAGGTCCGTCACGCCCGAGAACGCGATGGTGGGGACGGCCATGCCGAGTGCGAGCACGTCCCGGGGGTGGTCGGCGAGGTGGCGCAGCAGCGCGGCGTCCCCGCCGGTGCCGCGGACCCGGTGGGCCACGACCTCGACCAGTGAGCGTTCCCGTTCGTCGCCGCGCTCGCGGACCGCGCTGCGGGCGTCGGCGAGCGCGCGGGGGACGTCCGCGGTGGCACCGCCCTCATGGCCGAGCGCGGCCAGCGCGGCGTGCGCGAGGGCGAAGCCCGGGTCGAGTTCGAGGGCCCGGTGCAGTGCCTCGTCGGCGCCGGCCCGGACCGCCATGAGGAGGTCCAGGGCCGTGCGGTAGGCCTCGGCCGCCGCCGGGTCGGTGCTGAGCGGAAGCCCCATCGGGTCCGTGGGCCGGACGCCTGCGGGGCGGGTCCGGGGAGCGGCGGCCCGGGTCAGCAGGACGTCCGCGATGCGCGCGGCCTGCGCCCGGATCTCGGGTACCGCCGTGGTCTCCCAGAGTTCGCCGCGGCGGTGGGCGCCGAGCGTCCACAGGGGCGCGGGCGCCGAGGCGTCGGCGCCGAGGAGCCGTCCGTCCGGGTCCGTCGCGTACCCCATGCCCAGTGGGCCGGTGCGGGCGAGGCCGGCGTCCAGGAGGCCGGTGTGCAGGGGGTCGGGGGAGCGGGCCGGATCGGTCGCCGGCCCGGTACAGTCCACCACCCAGCGGACCCGCAGGGTGCGGCCGTCGACCAGGGTGACGACGAGCCCGGTGCCCCCGGGCTCGTCCTCCCGGACGGCTGCCACCTGCCCGGCGGCGGGCCGGAACCGGCCGGCCTCCCGGAGCCGGGCGAGGGCCTCGGCGGTCGCGGGTGCCATCCGGTGCCGGCGGGTGTTCCACCGGGAGCGGTCGCGGGCGAGGAACTCGGCGCGCTCCTCGACGGAAAGGGCCGACCAGAGCCGCGCGGTCAGCGGGCGCAGGCCGTCGAGGGCCGGCCGCCAGTCCCCGTGCGTGCGGACGGTGCGGCGGACGTGCCGCTGGACGGCACGCCGCAGGTCGGCGAGGGCGAGCCCGTCCAGCGGCACGGCAGGCGGGACGGCGGCGAGGGGGGCCACGGCGTGCGGGCTGGGCAGGTCGCCGCCGCGGGACACGGCGTGGAGGGTGCGGCCCGGACGGTCGAGGGTGAGCGCCACGTCGACGGCGGTCAGCCCGGTGCCGACGAGCAGCACGTCGCCGTCGGACGCGAGCGGCCCGGCGAGGGCGTCCGGCGCCCAGGGATCCGGGACGAACCGGGTGGAGTCGCGGAGCCCGGGCGGTGCCCAGGACTGCCGCGAGCGGAGCGGACCGGTGGCCAGGACGCAGCTGTCGGCCGTGAGTTCGGCGCCGTCGGCGAAGGTGAGCACCGTCCGGCCGCGCTGCCGGGCGAGGCCGGTCACGGTGGCCGCGACCCGGTGCACCGTGACCAGGGCGCGGGCCCGGGCCGAGGCGTCGGTGAGGGCGTCGGCGAGGTAGGAGCCGAAGAGCCCGCGGGGGACGAAGTCGGCGGCGGTGGTGCGGGCGTCCGCGTGGCGGACCAGCCAGCGGACGAAGTGGGTGTCGTCCTCGGGGTAGCAACTCATGCCCCCCGCAGGGACGTTCAGCCGGTGTCGGCGGTCCCGGGTGGCGTACGCGGTGCCCGCTCCCGGGGCCGAGCCCGAGCCGGGAGCGAGGGCGGGGTCGACGAGGAGGAGGGTTAAGGGGGTGTTCCGGCGGAGGGCGGCCTCGCACAGGTGGATCGCCACGAGCGCGCCGGCGGCGCCGGCCCCGACGACCGCCACGGTGTGCCGGGTCGGGTGGGACTGGTGTGTCGGCAGGGACATCGGTTTCTCCAGCGAGCGATGTTGTCCACTAACTCGATGCACTATATGGAAGTCGAGTGACGGGGGCGTCTGATCAGGTGTCCGAGGTGTGTGGGTCGCGTGGTGATCGGATCGTGCCCGGAGCGGTGGTGTGACCGAGGGGGCGGCGTGAGAGATTGGACCCATGCGGATCTCGGCCAGGGCGGACTACGCGGTACGGGCCATGGCGGAGCTGGCCCTCCGGCCCGCCGGCCCGACGAAGGCGGAGTACCTGTCGGGTGCCCAGGACATTCCGCTGCGGTTCCTCCTCTCGATCCTGCGCGAGCTGCGTCAGCACCGGCTGGTGCGCAGCGTGCGGGGCCCCGAGGGCGGCTACGCCCTGGCCCGACCCGCCGCGGAGATCACCCTCGCGGACGTCATCAGGGCCGTGGACGGCTCGCTCGCCAATGTCCGGGACCTCAGCCTCACGGGCCTCGACTACCCGGGCGCGGCGGCTCAACTGCCGGACGTCTGGCGGGCGGTGCGGGTCAGCCTGCGGCAGGTCCTGGAGCACGTCACGCTGGAGGACCTGGCCCGGGGGCAGCTTCCCGAGGGCGTCCGGGCGCGGGCGCGGCAGTACGTCGAGGACGTTCGCCATCCGGTCGCCGACACCTCGGCGGCGCAGGGGCCGGGCGGTCTGGACTGAGCGTCGGCGCGAACCGGTCCGGGGCGGCGACTCGGCTTACCGGGCGGCTTGTCGAGGGGCCCAGATCGGCCCCCGGTGCGTTCGGCGCGTTCGGTGTGTTCGGAGCGTTCAGCGCGTCCGGTGCGTGCCGCGGCCGAGGAGGGCCTCGGCGCCGTCGAGGGCCCGGGCGACCGTGAACGCGTAGAACGCGGTCGCGGCCTCGTCGGGAGTCTGCTGGTGGGGCGCGCGTTCCCGGGCGGCGGGGGCGGCGGGGGCGGCGGGGGCCGCGGCGCGGTCGTCCTCGGCGGCGACCAGCAGGAAGGCGCTGTTGAACAGGTAGCGGTAGACCAGGGCGGCGTCCGCGCCGAACCCGGCGCGCTCCAGGATCTGCACGCCGGTCTCGACGACGGGCAGGGCGGCCGGCACGGTCGGGCCGACGAGGCACATCCGTCGGGCGACGCCCGGATACTGCCGCATCACCGTCCGTCCGTCGAGCAGGAGCTCGGTGAACCACTGCCGCCAGGGGAGGCTCGGGTCCGGGACGGGCAGGGCGGCGACCACGGCGCCGGTGACCTCCGCCACCACGGCGTCCCGGTCGCCGACGTGGTGGTAGATCACGCCCGGCCAGACGTCGAGGGCCCCCGACAGCCGGCGGATCGACCAGGTGTCCAGCCCGTGCGCCCTGGTCAGCTCCAGAGCCGCGGCGACGATCTTCTCCGCGGTGATGGGCGGGAGGCCCTCGGCCATGCGGGAGCGTCTGCGGGGGGACCGGATCATACGGCGACCCTAGTTCAGCCCCGGAGAGTCTGGCGAGTGGTCGCACGGTGCGCGCGGGGGCTCGCCGCACCGCCCGCCGCGCCCCCGCGACCTGGCGTTCTCGGTCTCCGGGGCGGTTCCCCGGCCCGGTCCACCACGGGCCGTGGGCGCGCCCGGGGGAGCGCCGCGGGTGCCTGCCGGGCCGTCCCGGCAGGCGGACCGTGACCGCTGCGGAAGGTGGACCGCGACCGGTCCGGGGGACGCGCTTCGGCCGCCGCCGGTCGCCTCCCGGCCCGCCTCAGGACGTCCCGACCGGAGCCGTCAGCAGATCGGCGAGGAGGCCGCCGAGGAGCGCGGGGCCGTTGCGGGTGAGGACGGACGCCGGGTGGAACTGCACGGAGGCGAAGTCCGGTCCGCGCAGGGCGTGGACCTCGCCGTCGACGTCGTCGCGGGAGACCAGGACGGTGCCGGGCCGCCAGATGGAGGGGAAGTCCTCGTTGTCGCAGCGGGCGGCGAAGGTGTTGTGGAAACCCACCGTCCTGGTCCGGCCGAACAGGTCGATGGTGCGCCGCACGCCCCGCTGCGGCGCGGGTCTGCGGACGACCGCCAGGCCGAGCAGGGTGCAGAGCACCTGGTGGCCGAGCCCGACCGCCAGGAACGGGGTGCCGTTCGAGAGGAGCATGGCGACGGCGCCGCGGAGGTGGGCGATCCCGGGGTTGCTGCTCTGCCGGGGGTCGCCGGGGCCCGGGCCGATCATGACCAGGTCGTACCCGTCGAAGCCGGACCCGGGCAGCCCGAACCCGTCCGGCAGGTGCCGCTCCGGGTGGTGCCTCCCCGCCGCGTGCTCCTGCGGTCCGTGCTCCTGCGGTCCGTGCTCCTGGGGCCCGAGCCCTTCCGGCCCGTGGCCCGGGAGACCGGGTCCGGGCAGGCGGGGCCCGTCGGGGCGGAACGAGTGGCGGGGGTGTGCGTCGGAGCCGTGCGGATCGCCGAACCGGCTGACCTCGACGGTGGCGCCGAGGGCCGTGAGCATCTGCCGGCCCAGGGCGGTGAAGGTGTCCCCGGGGTCCAGGACGAGGACCCGGCGCCCTTCGAGCGCGGGCATCGGCTGCGCCCGTTCCTCCGGTTCCGCCTGCCAGAACGCGGCGACCGGTTCGTGCCGGGCGGCGAGGGCCCGGCGGACCGCCGTTTGGGAGCCGAGGTCGGAGGGTTCCGGCGCGCGCGTCCCCGGAGCGGGCGCGACGGTCCGCAGGGCCGAGAGCAGGTCGGCGGCCTCGATCCGCGTCCAGGCGGTCGCCGCTGCCGGGGCCGACCCGCGGACCGGGGCCGGATCGACGCGGATCCGCAGCCGCCCGGTCGCGTCGACCTCGGCGGTCCGGGCGAGGACGGCGGAGTCCAGGGCCTGGCGGCCGCGTCCGTCCCGGCCGATCAGCGCGATCACGCCGGGGTGGTGGCCCGGGCCGCCGAGCCCGTCCGGTCCGCTCGGACCGCCCGCGTCGTCCGGGAAGGTGCGGACGGCGGGCGCGGGCGGCCGGGTCTCGTGCAGGATCGTCCGCACGTCGCGGGTGGTCCGGCCCTCGACCTGGTACTCGGTGTGGGCGAGGTGGGGCATGGTCCGCAGCCGGGGGCCGGCGATCCGGCCGCCGGCCGCACAGAGCCGGCCCGCCGTTCCGAGACCCTCGTCGACCGCGCGGTAGAGCCGGGCGGCCTCCTCCGCGCCGGTCAGGAAGGCGACGACGCCTTCGGTGGTCGGCCCGCCGGGCGGGTAGCGGTAGGTACCGCCGGCCGGGTTCAGCGCGATGGTGCCGCGGTCGAGGCCGACATGGCGCCGGGGCGAGGCGCCGAGGAGGACGCGGTCGCCGGTGTGCAGGACGAACGTCCAGTACGCACCGGGCTGTTGACCGAGCAGGCGCCGGAAGAGGGCGAGCGCGGTGGAGGGCGACCAGTCGGTGACGGTGACCGAGAAGGATCGCCCGGCGTCGGTCCGTCGCAGGGGCGCCGGGTCCTCGTCGTCGGGCTCGGCGCCCGCTCCGGTGAGGCCGACCGGCGTGCCGGGCAGCAGTCCGAGCACCTCGGCGACCGGTGCGAGGGCCTGCTCGGTGACGCGGAGCGCGGTCAGGGCGTCGCCGTCGTCGGAGGCCGTCCCGCCGGGGCCGGCGGGAAGCCGGTGGGGGAGGAGCGCGAGGACCTGGTGGCGGCCGGATGCGTCGGCGTCCGGCACCGGCAGGTCGCCGATCCGGGCCGGGCGGCTCACCGTGCCGGTCAGCACGTCGAGGATGCCCGGGCCGGTGGTTGCGGGGCGGTGCACCAGGGCGAACGGCGGCGGCGTGGGGCCGGTGATGAGACGGAGCAGCCGTTGGGCGGTCCGGGTCATCGCGGCGTGCTTCCGGCGGTGGCGGGCGGTGCGGTCGGCGAGGAGTCTCGCGTCGGGGTCGGGGCGGAGGTGCGTTGCCCGGTGCGCGTCGGGGTCGGCCCGGTGCGTCCGACCGGTGCGGCGTGCGGGGCTGTCTGCGGGATCGTCAAGGGAGCGGTCCCTCCGGGAGGGTGGCGGCGGCGGTGGCGGGTGCCGCCCACACCCGCCCGAGCCGGACCGTGCCGCCCGGGGGCGGGACCGGTCCGCGCTGTGCCGTCGCGACGGGTGGTTCCGCAGCGACGGGCCTCGCGGCCGTGACGGGTGGTGCCACCGCGACGGGCTGAGCCGCTGCGGTGGGGGCCGGGACCGTCCGGGCCGGCACGACGGGGGTGGGCCTGGTCCGGACAGGGCTGGACAGGGAGGCCCGGACGGCATGGTCGGTGGGCCATCTGCAGCTCCTGTTGGACGCTGTCTATGAAGTGAGGCTAACCTTACCTACTCGCGGTCAACAAACGTCAAGAGTTTCCCGTCCGACCCGTGCCGAAGGATCCTTCGCACACACGAATGCGCCGCCCCCGCCTTGGCGGGGACGGCGCATGACCGAACGTCAGCTCTCCCGGGCGTCAGCCCTCCGAGCGGCGGAGCAGGTAGGTGTCCATGATCCATCCCTTGCGCGCCCGGGCCTCCTCGCGCAGCTCGCTGATCCGCGGGGCGGTCTCCGCGAGCGGACCGGCGGCGAGGATCTCGTCGGGCGTGCCGAGGTAGGCGCCGTAGAAGACCTCCAGCCCCTCGGGGTCGATCGCGGTGAAGGCGGCGCGCCCGTCGAGCATCACCACCACGTCGTCCACGCCCTCCGGGAAGCCCTCGGCGAGCCGGCGGCCGGTGGTGATCTGCACCGGTCGGCCGACCCGGGTCAGCGTGGTGCGGTGCCGGGCGGCGAGTGCCGAGACGCTGCTGATCCCCGGGACCACCTCGTAGCCGAACGCCGCGCCGCCGCGGGCGAGGACCTCGTCGATCACGGCGATGACGCTGTCGTAGAGGCTCGGATCGCCCCAGACCAGGAACGCGCCGGTCTCGTCCGGGCCGAGGTGCTCGGCGACCAGCCGCTCGACCAGGTCGGCCCGGCGGCTGCGCCAGTCCTCCACGGCCGCCGTGTACGCGGGGGTGGTGCGGTCCCGCTCCGCGTCCGAGACGCCGACCACGCGGTGGCCGGGCCGGCCGTGCTCGGCGAGGATCTGCCGGCGCAGCCGGATCATGTCCTGCCGTTCCTCGTTCTTGTCGAGGATGAAGAAGACGTCGGTGCGGGCCAGGGCCTTGGCGGCCTGGAGGGTCAGGTGGTCGGGGTCGCCCGCACCGATGCCGATGACGAAGATGTGCTGCATGACAGCGATTGTGCCGTCCGGCCGGTCCGGTCGACCGCCGGGGGCGGCTCCGGAGGTGCGCTCCGGGAGGCGCCCGGACGGTGCCCGGAAGTCGCTCCCGGGGGTGGCGCCGCGGGTGTTGCGGCCGGTGCCGCGGGCGGGTTGCGGGGGGCTCCGGGGGCGGGTGGGGAGGGTGGGGCGGAAGGGCGCCCCGGGGCCCGTTTCGTTGACCGGGCGGGGCCGGAGCTAGCATGTGAACACCCTCCTAGCTCGAAAGATGGACTTGTGACTGTCAACGACGACGTGTTCACGGACTGGAAAAACCGCGAGGAGATCGCGGAGTCGATGATTCCGATCATCGGCCGACTGCACCGGGAGCGGGACGTCACAGTCCTGCTGCACAGCCGCTCCCTGGTGAACAAGTCGGTGGTCAGCATCCTCAAGACCCACCGGTTCGCCCGCCAGATAGCCGGCGAGGAGCTCTCGGTCACCGAGACGCTGCCCTTCCTCCAGGCGCTCACCGCGCTCGATCTCGGCCCCTCCCAGATCGACATCGGTATGCTCGCCGCCACCCACCGCGCCGACGGCCGCGGCCTCTCGGTGGAGCAGTTCACCGCGGAGGCGGTCGCCGGTGCCACCGGCGACAACAAGATCGAGCGCTTCGGCTCGCGCGACGTCGTGCTCTACGGCTTCGGCCGCATCGGCCGCCTGGTGGCGCGCCTGCTGATCGAGAAGGCCTCCGGCAACGGTCTGCGGCTGAAGGCGATCGTCGTCCGCCGGGGCGGTGACCAGGACATCGTGAAGCGCGCCTCGCTGCTGCGGCGCGACTCGATCCACGGCCAGTTCCAGGGCACCATCACCGTCGACGAGGCGAACGACACGATCGTCGCCAACGGCAACGCGATCAAGGTGATCTACGCCGACGACCCGTCCCAGGTCGACTACACGGCGTACGGGATCAACGACGCGATCCTGATCGACAACACCGGCAAGTGGCGCGACCGCGAGGGCCTGTCGAAGCACCTCCGCCCCGGCATCGACAAGGTCGTGCTGACCGCCCCGGGCAAGGGCGACGTGCCCAACATCGTGCACGGCGTGAACCACGACACGGTCAAGCCGGACGAGCAGATCATCTCCTGCGCGTCCTGCACCACCAACGCGATCGTGCCGCCGCTGAAGGCGATGGACGACGAGTACGGCGTGCTGCGCGGCCACGTGGAGACGGTCCACTCGTTCACCAACGACCAGAACCTGCTGGACAACTACCACAAGGCCGACCGCCGCGGCCGCTCGGCGCCGCTGAACATGGTGATCACCGAGACCGGTGCCGCCTCCGCCGTCGCCAAGGCGCTGCCGGACCTCAAGGCGAAGATCACCGGCAGCTCGATCCGCGTGCCGGTGCCGGACGTCTCGATCGCGATCCTCAACCTGCAGCTGGCGCGCGAGACCAGCCGCGAGGAGGTCCTGGAGTACCTCCGCGAGGTGTCGCTGACCTCGTCGCTGAAGCGCCAGATCGACTTCACCACCGCGCCCGACGCGGTGTCGAACGACTTCATCGGCTCGCGTCACGCCTCGATCGTCGACGCCGGCGCCACCAAGGTCGAGGGCGACAACGCGATCCTCTACCTGTGGTACGACAACGAGTTCGGCTACTCCTGCCAGGTCATCCGGGTCGTCCAGTACGTCTCCGGCGTGGAGTTCCCGACCTTCCCCGCTCCGGCGGTCTGATCGACGAGTACGACCCCCGTGGGGGGGGGGCCGGGGGGCCGGGGCGGGCCCCCCAGGGGGGGGGGGCCCCCCCGGCGGGGCCCCCCCCCCCCCCCCCCCCCCCGCCGGGGGGGGGGCCCCCCCCGGGGGGGGGGGGAGGAGTGGC
>NZ_JBHXKE010000018.1:0-14938 GCF_042722765.1 Kitasatospora sp. NPDC058406 | reverse complement strand
GCGCGCGTGCATTTACCCCCCCTACCCCCCCCTGTGGGGGGGCTCGGTTTCCGCGGCGCCCCGCCCCACTGTCGTTCGCCGCCCCGCCGGGGCCCCCGCCTGCCCCGCCCCGTCCGGGCCGTGGGTCCGCGCCCGTCCGGTGTCCGTGTACACGCGTTCCGCGTCTGTGGCAATCGTGTGTCGCAGGGGGCCGCGAGAGGCGCGTGGGGCGGTTTCCGGCCTGCCCGAACGGCCCTTCGAGGGTGTGTCCGCAGGGATGTTGGAGGACTGTTAACCCTACTGTGGCCTGCTGCTTTACGGGCGGGGGTGGGCTGGTCGGTCTAGTGGGGCAGGGGTGAGGTCCGGCCGTCGGACGAGTGGGCGAATGGTCTATACCAATGGGGTACTGTGACCGTGGAGCTGTCAGAAACACGGCTGTGGGGGCCATATGACTGTCCAAGAGATTCCGCCTGTTCGGACGGGGCTTACCGAGCCCGTCGGGCACCTTCCTCAACCTCCTTCGGATCAGGAGCTCTACTGGTACTTCGGACCACAGCGCCGTTGGGTGCTGGTCGCCACCTCGGCCGCGTTCGTCTTCACGGCCGGGACGATGTTCACGTTCGCGCTGCGGACGCCCGCACTCTGGATCTTCCTCGCGGTACTGGCGCTGAACGTGGTGGCGCTGGTGCTCTCCTCCTTCAACAGCCTGCGCAGCCGCCGGCTCACCCGGCAGTCGCACGAAGTCCTCGTGCACGCCTGGGACCCGGACGAACTGCCCACCGTCGACCTCTACCTGCCCACCTGCGGTGAGCCGTTGGACATCCTGGAGAACGCCTACCGGGCGGTCTCCGCGGTCGACTGGCCCGGCGCGCTGACCGTCTGGGTGCTCGACGACGGCGACCGGCCCGAGGTGGCCGCGCTCGCCGCCGCCCACGGCTACGAGTACGTGGTGCGCCCCGACCGGGGCCACCTCAAGAAGGCCGGCAACCTCAACCACGCGCTCACGCTCAGCAAGGCGGAGTTCATCGCGATCCTGGACGCGGACTTCGCGCCCAGGCCCGACTTCCTGCGCCACCTCGTCCCGTACTTCGCGGACCCGCGGACCGGCATCGTCCAGAGCCCGCAGTGCTTCGACACCGACGAGACGATGGGGTGGATCCAGCGCTCCGCCGGCGCCGCGCAGGAGTGGTTCTTCCGCTGGATCCAGCCGTCCCGGGACGCCAGCGACGCCGCCATCTGCTGCGGCAGCAACGCCGTCTACCGGCGCGCCGCCATCGACGCGGCCGGCGGCTTCGCCCGGCTCGACCACAGCGAGGACCTCTTCACCGGCCTCGGCCTGTACGCCAAGGGCTACCGCACGCTCTACGTGCCGGTGCTGGTCGCCAAGGGCACCTCGCCCGACAACCTCGCCTCCTTCGTCAACCAGCAGTACCGCTGGGCGATGGGCAACCTGCACCTGCTCGGCTCGCCCGAACTCAAGCGGATCGGCGCACCCTGGCGGATGCGGCTCTGCTTCTACGAGGGCATCGTCGGCTACCTCGCCGCCGCCGTGAACATCTTCGTCGCGCCACTGCCGCCGCTGGTGATGATGTTCTGGTACCCGGACCAGATCCGGCCCTGGCACGTCCTGCCGATGCTCGCGCCGCTCTGGCTCTGGCACGTCCTGCTGCCCAGGGTCAGCCGCACCCGCTGGCGGATCGAGGTGATCCGCTCCAACGTGCTGATGAGCGCCGCCGCCGGCGCCGCGTTCTGGCACACCCTGCGCGGCCGCAGCGCCGCCTGGGTGCCCACCGGCGCGGGCAAGGCCAAGCCCGGCGGGCTGGCCAGGCAGGTCGTGCTGGTCTCGCTGGCCTGGCTGATCGCCTCGCTCGGCGCCGGCGCGGCCGGGCTCGCCCTGGCCGTCGCCCACTACGGATGGGAACCCAACTGGGGCCTCGGCCTGTACCTCGCGGTCCAGGCGCAGATCGGCGTACCGCTGATCCGGGACCTGGTGGGCGAGATCAGGGGGGACGCCCGAAGCAGTGCGTCGTCCGCACCCACGAGCCGCTTCGGCATGCTCCCCCGGCGCTGGCCGGAGGGGCTGGCCGCCACCGCCACGCTCGTGCTCACCGCTCTGCTCGCCTCCGGCTGGGTCCGCCCGATGCTGCCCTGGCTGGGTTGAAAGGTCGTCACCACCCATGGAAACGCCCGCGGTTCCGGAACTCCGTCCGGATGCCTACACCATTCCCGGCCCGCCGCCCGGCGGCGCCGGAGCCCCGGGGGCCGTCTCCCGGGGCGCCGTCTCCCGGGGTTCCGATGCCCCGGGCCCGGCGCCCCGGCCGGGCTTCCGGCCCGACATCGAGGGCCTGCGCGCGGTCGCGGTCCTCGCCGTCCTCGCCTTCCACGCCTCCGTCCCCGGCCTGGCCGGCGGCTTCGTCGGCGTTGACGTCTTCCTGGTCATCTCCGGCTACCTGATCACCGGCCTGCTGGTGCGCGAGGCCGTCACCAACGGCCGCATCCGGCTCGGGGAGTTCTTCTCCCGCCGGGCCCGGCGCCTGCTGCCGTCCGCCGCCATCGTGCTCGCCGCGGTCGCGCTGGTCGGCGCCTGGCTCACCGTCCCGCTGCGCCGAGCCGACCTGGAGCACGACGTCCTCGCGGCGGCGCTCTCCGTCGCCAACTGGCGGTTCGTCGCCCAGCAGACCGACTACCTGGCGGCCGGCCGCGACGAGAGCCCGCTGCTGCACTTCTGGTCGCTCGCCGTCGAGGAGCAGTTCTACCTCTTCTGGGGGCCGCTGCTCGCGCTCACCTGCTACCTGGTGCTCCGGGTGGTCCGCAAGGGCCGCCCCGACGGCCGCGGCCGGTCGGTCCGGCCCGTGGCGGCCGTGATCGCGGCCGTCCTGACCGTCGGCTCCTTCGCGCTCTCGCTGCACTGGACGCAGGACTCCGTCTCGCTCGCCTACCTCGGCACGCCCTCCCGCGTCTGGCAGTTCGGGGTCGGCGCCCTGCTCGCCCTGCTGCCCTGGCACCTGCTGCGCGGGCCGCGGTCGCTGCGCCTGCTCGTCGGGTGGGGCGGTGCGCTGGCCGTCGTCGGCTGCGTGCTCGCGTACGACCACACCACCCCGTACCCGGGCGTCGCCGCGCTCGTCCCGACCCTCGGCACCGCCGCCGTGATCCTGGCGGGGACGCCCGACCGGGCCGGTGCCACCGCCGTCCTCGGCGTGGACCGGGTGCTCGGCACCCGCGTGCCGCGTGCCCTCGGCCGGCTCTCCTACAACCTCTACCTCTGGCACTGGCCGGTCCTGGTCCTCGCCGGCGCGCAGTTCGGCGCCCTCGGCTGGCCCGTCAAGGTGGCGCTCACCGCCGCCGCCGCGCTGCCCGCCGCCGCCGTCATGCGCTGGGTCGAACGGCCGCTCCGCCGCAGCCGGACCGTCTCCGAACTCCCGCGCCGGGGGCTCTCGTTGGGGCTCACCGCGGTCGTCGTCCCGGTGATGCTGGCGCTGGTCGTCGGCACCGGGACGCTGCGCCTGCTCGGCCCCGCCTCTCCCGTCGACCTCCAGGGCCTGCCGCCCGGCTCGCCCGACGGCACCTCGTTGCTGGTGCGCACCGCCGCCCCGCCGAAGGGCGGCCCGGCGGTGGTCCCGGACGCCGTCCAGGCCCGCAAGGACTTCCCGCCGGACGGCGAGTGCGAGGTGGCGCCGGCCGCCACCACCAGCCCCGACTGCCGGTTCGGCGTGGTGGACAGCCCGGACCGGATCGTGCTGCTCGGCGACTCGCACGCCGGCCAGTGGTTCTCCGCGCTGCTCGCCATGGCCGCCGAACGGCGCTGGGCGCTGGAGGAGTTGGTCAAGCAGGGCTGCCCGCTCCCGGAACTCGACGTGATCAACCCGCAGTTGGGTCGCCCCTACCGGGAGTGCGACACCTGGCGGGACAACGCCCTGGCCCGGCTCAAGGAGGGCCCCAAGCCCCGGCTGATCGTCGTCTCGACCCTCAACCGCTACACCGACGACCGTCAACTCCTCCTCCGGGGCTGGGAGAAGACCCTGACGCCGCTGCGCGAGCTGGGCGTGCCGATCGTCTACCTGCGCGACACCCCGATCCCCGGGACCGACGTCCCGGCCTGCATCTCCGGCCACACCGACGACCCGGCCACCTGCGAGTTCTCCCGCGACCGGGCCCTGTGGGCCGACCCGCTGGCCGACGAGATCGCCGCCGGCCGGCTGCCCGGCGTGCAGTCGGTCGAGGTCAACTCGGTCATCTGCCCCGGCAACGGGCGGAGTTGCCCGGCCGTCCTGGAGCGCATCCTGCTCTACCGGGACGACACGCACCTGACCAACGTCGCGGCGGTCGTCCTGACTCCGCGACTGGAGCGGCTGCTGGTCGAGGCGGGCGCACTGCCCGCCAGGGGCGCCGCTCCCGGCGGGTCCGGCGGCCCGGGCACCCCGGTGGGCCCGGTGGGTCCGGACGGATGGACCCACCTGCTCCGGGACGACTTCGACGGCCAGGCCGGCAGCCGCCCCGACACCGCCAACTGGCAGTACGACCTGGGCACCTGCTACCCCGGCTGCCCGGCCCCGCAGTGGGGCACCGGCGAGATCGAGACGATGACCGACTCGACCGACAACGTGCGCCTCGACGGCAAGGGCGCGCTGGAGATCGTGCCCACCCGGGACGCGAACGGCCGGTGGTCCTCGGGCCGGATCGAGTCCCGTCGCGCCGACTTCGCGCCGCCGCCCGGCGGAGTGCTGCGGATCGAGGCCTCGCTCGCCCTGCCCGACGTCACCGGCCCCGCCGCCGCCGGGTACTGGCCCGCGTTCTGGACCCTCGGCGCCGACCTGCGCAACGGGTACACCGGCTGGCCGGCCATCGGCGAGCTGGACGTGATGGAGCAGGTCAACGGCCGGGACACGGTCTTCGGCACGATGCACTGCGGTGTCCTCGACGGGGGACCCTGCCAGGAACCCCGGGGCCTCGGCTCGGGCGACCAGCCGTGCGGCGCGGACTGCCGCACCGGCTTCCACCGGTACGCGGTCGAGGTCGACCTCACGGCCGGCGCCGAACAGGTCCGCTGGTACCTCGACGGCCGCGAGTTCCACCGGGTGGCGGCCGCGCAGATGGACCGCGCGACCTGGGACAGGGCCGTCAACCACGGGCTGTTCCTGATCCTGAACGTCGCCGTCGGCGGCAACCTCCCCGCCGCCTTCGGCGGCACCCCCGGCCCGGCGACGGAACCCGGCCACCCGATGCGGGTCGACTACGTCGCCGTCTCGGCGAAGGCGGGCCCGGTGTCGGGCACGACGGCCGGTGCGGGAACGGGTGCGGGAACGGCCGCAGGAGCGGGCGCGACCGCGGGCGCGGCCAAGCCGTAGCCCGTACGGCGCGACTGACCGGCCCGGGCCGGGGAGCCACGTGCTCCCCGGCCCGGGCCGCGTCCGGTGGCGGCCCGCGGCCTTCCACCGGAGGCCGATCCGACGGATCGCGGCCGAGCCCGTGGGCGCCGACACGTCGCCCCTCCGCACCGCCCCGCCGCGTTCCACGCGGTGTCGCTGCGCCCCGTCGCCGCGAGAAGCGGTGGCCACCCTGCCCGCCGCACCGGGCCCGGTGTCATGCTGGGGCCACCGATACAGAGGAGGCGCGCGTGGCGGGGGACAACGTCGGTGAGGCCGGGCCCGGTGCACGGCCCTGGTACGCCGCCAACGAGGTTCTGGCCTTCCTGATCGAACTCGCCGCCTTGGGCTCGCTGGGCTGGTGGGGGTTCGGCGCAGGCCACGAGGGCGTCCTGCGGATCCTGCTCGGGGTCGGGGCGCCGCTGGCGGGCATCGCGCTCTGGGCGCTGTTCGCCGCCCCCCGGGCACGGCTGCGGCCGGGGCTTCCGCTCGTCCTCGCGGTCAAGGCGGTGGTGCTCGGCGGCGGCGCCGCCGCTCTCTGGGCGGTGGGGCACCCCGTCGCGGCGGGAGTCATGGCGGGCGTGACGGTCGCCAACATCGCGGTGGCCGAGACCTTCCGCACGTCGGCCGTCGACCGCGCTCCCGGAGCGGCCGCACCCGCCGGGTGACGGGAGGCGACGCGGCCGTACGGCGGTTCGGGTGACCGGGGGCGGTGTGTCCGGGCGGCGCGCGGGCCCGGGGGCGGTGCCCGGTGTGTATACGTGGCAGCCGGTGGGCCGACCGTCCGCCGGAGACCGCTACGGAAGGGAACCCCATGACCCAGCCACGGGCCAGGGCCGCGCAGAGCGTCGACGAGGTCATCGAGCGGATGCGCGCGACCAAGGCCCGGCTGGACCCGCGGGACGGCGTCGCCTGCTTCAACCGGATGTACCTGCGCGTCACCGAACTCGTCGGCGAACGGTTGACTGCCGGCTCCTTCCAGGACCGGGCGTTCGTCGAACACCTCGACGTCGACTTCGCCAACCTCTACTTCGACGCCGTGGACGCCGCCGAGACCGGGCGCCCGGTCAACGCCGCCTGGCAGCCGTTGTTCGAGGGCCGCGCCGACCGGGTGGTCTGGCCGATCCAGTTCGCGTTCGCCGGGATGAACGCCCACATCAACCACGACCTCGCGCTCGCCGTCGTGACCACCTGCATCGAGTGCCGCACCACGCCCGACACCCCGCCCGTCCATGCCGACTACCTCAAGGTCAACGAACTGCTCACCCAGGTCGAGGCCGAGGTGCGGGCCTCCTTCGAGGTGCAGATCGGCAAGGCCGACACCCGCGCCGCCGAGCCCCTGAAGCACCTCGTCGCCAGCTTCTCCGTCGCCCGCGCCCGGGACGCGGCCTGGGCCACCACCGAGGCCCTCTGGCACCAGCGCAACCTCCGCCCGGTGTACGACGCCACGCTGACCGCCGTCACCGGCACCACCGCCCCCGCCGGACGGATGCTGCTCACCCCCGTCCTGCCGCCGGTGGAGCAGCCGGACGGCGACGTCTGACACCGACCTCCCACGCGCACGCCGACGGCTCAGCGCAGCGGGTCGAACGGTGCCAGCACGGCCGGGGGACGCCCCGTGGCGACCGCCTCGGCGAGCAGCCGTCCGGTGGCCGGGCCCAGCGTCACCCCCCACATCCCGTGCCCGCCCGCCACGAACACCCGGGGCGAGCGGGTGGCGCCGACCAGCGGCAGCCCGTCCGGCGTGCACGGCCGCGAGCCGACCCACACGTTCCGGCGGTCGTCCAGATCGGCCCCCTCCAGCAGCGGTCGCGCCGCCTCCGCGACCGCCCGGACCCGGCGGCCGTCGAGCGGTGCGCCCGGCCGGCGGAACTCCATCATCCCGGCCACCCTCAACCGGTCGCCCAACGGCGTGCAGGCCACCCGCTGCGCCGGGAAGTACACCGGCCCGGCCGGGGGCCGGCGCACCGCCACGTCGAAGCTGTAGCCGCGACCCGCCTGGACGACCGACCGCACGCCGAACCGGCGTGCCAGGTCCCCGAGGTGGACGCCGCCCGCCAGCACCACCGCGTCGAAGTCCTCGGCGTCCCCGTCTCCGGTGAACAGCTCGACCCGCCCGCCCCGGTCCCGGAGCGCCCCGACGGCGGTGCCCGGCAGGATCGTCCCGCCGCGTCCGCGCACGGCCTCGGCCAGGGCGTGCACGAATCGGCCCGGGTCCAGGTACCGCTGGCCCTGCAGCAGCACCGCCGCGCCGATCCGCTCCGAGAGCGCCGGCTCCACCGCCCGGGCCTGCCCGCCGTCCAGCACCTCGTGCTCCACCGGCTGGCCCGCGACCCGCAGGTGGTGCAACTCCGTGACCAGACCCCGCCGTTCAGCGGCCGTCCGGAACGCGGCGAGGAACGAGGCCGCCGGGAGCGTCCGTGCCGCGACCCCGCCCGCCGCCAGGAGGTCGAAGGCCGGCAGCGCCAGCCGGTTCAGCGGGACCAGCGCCGCCATCCCGCGCCGCCACCGACCGGGTGTGCTGTGCCGGACGAACCCGGCGAGGAACCGCAGCAGCCCGGGGTCGGTGCTCGGGGGCACGTACACCGGGGAGGCCGGGTCGAACAGCGCGCGCAGCCCGAAGCGCAGGACCGCCGGTTCCGGCAGCGGGGACGCCAGCCCCGGCGTCAGCCACCCGGCGTTCCCCCGGGACGCGCCCGCGCAGACGTCCTCGCGGTCGAGGACGGTGACCTCGACGCCGTGCTCCTGGAGGAACCAGGCGGTGGCCAGCCCGACCATCCCGGCGCCGACGACGGCGACCCGGCGCGGGTGCGCGGGACGCGCGGGGGAGACGGGGGCGGTGGGCGAGGCGTGAGTACCGGAAGTACCGGAAGTACCGGGGGAGGCGTTCGGGGCCATGGGCGCTCTCCTTCTGCTGTCGCTGTCGCTGTCGCTGTCGTCCGGGCCGAGGGGAGGGGACGGAACGATGGTGACGCGCGCAGGGGCGGGCGTCGTCGTCCCCGAGGGTGGTCCTGCCGGCCCGGCCGGGACCGGCGTCCCCCGCCCACCGGTACGGGCCCGGGTGCCCGGCAGCCCGGTCGGCGCAGCCCGGCGGGCGCGGCCACGGGGGCCGGGGTGGACTGGTGGGTGACCGTCCGCCGTGGAAAGGCCGCCGATGTCCTCGCCGCCCGCCGCCTACGACGACCTGCGCGCCCTGGTGATCAACTGCACCCTCAAGCGTTCACCCGAACGCAGCCACACCCAGGGCCTGATCGACCTCAGCGCCGGGATCATGCAGCGCCAGGGCGTCCAGGTCGACGTCCTGCGGGCCGTGGACCACGACATCGCCACCGGTGTCTGGCCCGACATGACCGAGCACGGCTGGGAGACCGACGACTGGCCCGTCCTCTACAGCCAGGTGATGGCCGCCGACATCCTCGTCCTGGCCGGCCCGGTCTGGCTCGGTGACAACTCCTCGGTCATGAAGAAGGTCGTCGAACGCCTCTACGCCTGTTCCTCCGTCCTCAACGCGGAGGGCCAGTACGCCTACTACGGCCGCGTCGGCGGCTGCCTGATCACCGGCAACGAGGACGGCGCCAAGCACTGCGCGATGAACGTCCTCTACTCCCTCCAGCACCTCGGCTACACCGTCCCGCCGCAGGCCGACGCCGGCTGGGTCGGCGAGGCGGGCCCCGGCCCGTCCTACCTCGACCCCGGCTCGGGCGGCCCCGACAACGACTTCACCAACCGCAACACCACCTTCATGACCTGGAACCTCCTCCACGTGGCGAGGATGCTCAAGGACGCCGGCGGCATCCCCGCCCACGGCAACCAGCGTTCCGAGTGGGACGCCGGCTGCCGCTTCGACTTCGAGAACCCCGAGCACCGCTGAGGGAGCGCCTCCGGCGGCCGGCGGATGGGGACCGGCCCCGGTGGGAGGGGGAGATAAACGGGTTGCGCCGGGGGAGGCAGCGGCTTAGGTTCTGGGTGTCCTCGCCGATGCGGTGCGAGGAGTCGATGACGAGGAGGTGTGTCCGGATGGTTGCCGCCGTGATGCGGCGCGCCTTCGTGCGCGCGCCATACGCCCCCCTCGTACGTCTTCTCCCCACCGGCTGACAGCGCGTCGCATCGGTCGCGCCCCGGTGGGTCATCTCCTCAGGAGCCACCGCAGTGCGCGAGCGTTATTCCGACAGTGATTCCTTCTCCCGTATCCGTCCCAGGGGCGGGTCCCGGCGCGGCCGCCGGTCCGAGGGGTTGGACGGGTTCGACGGTTTCGAGCCCGAGTACTTCCCCGCCGGGACGGCCGGCACCTCCGAGGGCCTCTACGAGTCCGCCCTCCTGTCCTCGCCCTCCGCCGACGGTCCGGCGGAGGGCGACCGCTGGTCCACCTGGGACCGGTCCACCCCCACCGAGAAGGGGCCCGAGCCGCGGCCCGCCTGGGTGGTGACCGAACTCGCGGCCGTGGACACCGAGCTCGGGATCGTCAAGACGGGCAAGGAGGCCGACGTCTTCCTGCTGGAGCGCGGTGTCCCGGGCACCGGGCGGCGCACCCTGATGGCGGCCAAGCGCTACCGGGACTCCCAGCACCGGATGTTCCACCGCGACTCCGGCTACCTGGAGGGACGCCAGCACAAGGAGTCCAGGATCTCCCGGGCGATGGCCAAGCGCACCGCGTTCGGCAAGGAGGCCATCGCCGGCCAGTGGGCGGCGGCCGAGTTCTCGGCGCTCTGCCGGCTCTGGACGGCGGGGGTGGCCGTGCCCTACCCGGTGCAGATCACCGGGACCGAGATCCTGATGGAGTTCGTCGGGACCGCGGACGGCACCGCGGCGCCCCGGCTCGCCCAACTCCGCTCGGAGGAGGCCGACATCGGGGATCTTTGGCGGCAGCTCGGCCGCAGCCTGTCGCTGCTGGCGGCCGACGGCTACGCGCACGGGGACCTGTCGGCCTACAACATCCTGGTTCGTCAGGGCCAGTTGGTGATCATCGACGTCCCGCAGGTCGTGGACGTCATCGCGAACCCGCGCGGCCTGTCGTTCCTGGAGCGGGATGTGCGCAACGTCGGCGCGTGGTTCGTGTCCCGGGGCCTGCCCGAGCGGAGCGTCGAGGAGCTCATCGACTCGCTGGCCCGGGACACGCGCCTGCGGTAGCCCGTCGCCGGGACAGGCCCCGGCGACGGCCATGTCCGGCGCGCCTGCGGTGGTGAGTCTCGCTCACCTGTCGACCGGAGTTCCTGGGCCGCGATCGACGCGCCCGCCGCGCCGCAGGCGCCGCCCAGGACCTCGCCGACAACGTCCGCAGGCCGCCGGTGGACTTCCGGCCGCCTCCCCGTTCCCCGTCAGCCGCGTGGACGATAAGTCATACCGCCGCCGTCCGGACCGACCGTTCAGCGGCCGCCGCAAAAAGCCGTTTCGAGGAACGCCCGCATCGCCGTGATCTGGGCGGCCTCGTCCTGCTCGTCGCCGCGGCCGGTGTACGAGAGCGCGACCTGGCGGTCGGCGGTGCCCCAGAGCTGGGTGTCGTAGCCGAAGATGCCGCCGTTGTGCCCGAGCACCGGTCCGCACGAGAGCTGGTATCGCGCCAGGCCGAGGCCGTAGTCGAGCTGGTGCCCGCCGGGCTCGGTCGGCACCGCGGCCGTCATCTCTCGCATCAGCCAAGCGGGCAGCAACTGTCCCCTGAGCAGAGCTCGTTCGAAGCGGACCAGGTCGTCGGTGCTGGAAATCAGCGCCCCCGCGGCGCCGGCCCAGGTGGGGTTGTGCTCGGTGACGTCCACGTACGTCGTGCGGACCGGCCCCGCCTCGTCGACGATCGTCCAGTACCCGTGGGCGTGCGGGCCGGGGATCGCGCTCGCGCTGCCGGGGAACGAGCTGTCGTCCATCCCGAGCGGCCGCAGGACGCGCCGGGTGATCTCCTGGCCGTACTCGCGCCCGGTGGCCTTCTCGATCAGGAGGCCGAGCAGCGCGTAGTTGGTGTTGGAGTACCGCCACTCGGCGCCCGGTGCGAAGTACGGCGCGTGGGCGGCGGAGGCCGCGACCAACTGGCGGGCGGTGACGGTGCGCTGTAGCCCGCCGTCGGCGAACCAGGCGCGGAACACCGCAGGGTCGAACAGTTCGGGGAAGATGCCGCCGCTCTCGTTGGTCGGATCCCAGAGCCCCGACGTGTGGTTCAGCAGCTGGCGCACCGTGACGTTCGCGCCGTTCGGCACGAGGCCCGGCAGGTGCTTCTCCACGGCGTCGTCCAGACCGATGCGGCGCTCGCCGACCAGTTGCAGCACGGTGGTGGCGACGAAGACCTTGGTCACGCTGCCCGCCCGGAAGCGCCCGTCGCCGCGTACGGGCGCGCCGGTCGCGAGGTCGGACACCCCCGAGGCGCCCCGCCAGACCCCGCCGCGGTCGCGGATCTCGGCGATCGCGGAGACCGCTCCGGCGGAGGTCAGCGCCGCCAGGGCCTGCCGGCGCTGCCGGGCGGCGGACCGGTCGGACCGGCCGTCCTCGCCCTCGGCCGCGTCGGCGGTCGCCGTGGACTCGGTGGACTCGGTGGGTTCGGCCGCTTCGGCCGTGGACGGGGCGCCCGCCGCCGAAGCGAGCGCGGGGGCCGCGGGCGCGGCCAGGACGAGACAGGCCGCTGCGGCCACGACGTAGGCCAGGCGACGTTTCACGGTTTCTCCTCGGTTGTGGGCGAACCGCGTCCGCCCCGACCTCAGCCTCCCGGCTGCTCGCCACCGGATCGTCGCCCTGACTGAGGACCCGCTCCTCGGCCCCCGGAGGTACCCGCATACGCCGCCGGAAGGAGACCGCACCGCAGGGAAGTTGTACCCCGGTCGGCTGTCGCGCCCGCATCCCGGCGGACCCGCCGGCTCGTTCACCGGCCCTGCCCACCGGCCCCGTCCACCGGCCCTGTCCACCGCCCGGACGGTCGCCCGGGGGAGGCTGCCGGGAATCGAACTGACGTGATCTCTACCGAACGTGGGATCGATTTCGGCCGGGGGTGATGCCGTGCGTGGCGCCCGTGTCCGGGCGGTGGCGGGTTTCGGATCCGGGGGATCGGCGCGGGTTCGTGTGGTCGGCCGGATCCGCCGACAGGTGGGGGAGGGTGCCCTGGCGTGCGGGGAAGCCGTTCCGGCCCCGGGCGGAGGGAGGTCGGACGGTCGACGATTCCCCGCCGGTGCGCTTCAAACACGGTAGGTGGATACGTTCACCCGATCGGGTGTAGAAGATCGTTCGGCTCGTTCCAGACCTGCCACCCCGCCTACCGTTGGGAAGCGAGCGAGACGGGTCCGCTTGCGGAGATCCCGTTCCCGCCGGGTTATATGACGATCCGTCATCCCCTGTAGTTCCTTCTCGGAGGGAGGCTCCCCCATGCCCCTGGGCACCAGGCCGGAGACGCCGCGGACGCCGTGGCGCGCGCGGTTCGTCCCCGCCGCCGCGCGGCGCGTACCGGAGGACGCTCGGACCGTGGCCGAGCGAGGCGTGCCGGAGCACGTCCGGACGGAAGCGGTGCGGTCGTGAGTTCCGTGGCCCTGGACCGGATCCTTCGCGGTCCCAGCGGGCTGGGCACGGCGGGCCTGCACTTCGCGCCGCGCGACGAGGCGCCGGAGGTGGCCGAGGCATCCGGTTCGGACGCTGGCGAAACGTCACGCCCGGCGCCCGAGGCGGGCCCGCCGAAGACCGGCGACCCGATCCCCGGCCTGTACTGGCACCCGGTGCCGGAGCCCGACCCCGAGCGGGTGGCGGAGGTCAGCCGCCGGATCAAGGCCTGGGCGGAGGACGAGGTCCAGCTCTACCCGCCGGAGTGGGAGGACCAGTTCGACGGCTTCACGCTCGGCCGCTACATGGTCACCTGCCACCCCGACGCCCCGACCGTCGACCACCTGATGATCGCGACGCGGCTGATGGCCGCCGAGAACGCCGTCGACGACTACTACTGCGAGGACCACGGCGGTTCGCCGGTCGGCCTCGGTGGGCGGCTCCTGCTCGCCCACACCGCGCTCGACCCGCTCCACACCACGCAGGCCTACGGGCCGGACTGGGCGGAGTCCCTCGGGTCGGACGCCCCCCGGCGCGCGTACCGCTCCGCGATGGACTACTTCACCCGCACGGCCACCCCCGCCCAGGCGGACCGGTTCCGGCACGACATGGCCCGCCTCCACCTCGGCTACCTCGCCGAGGCCGCCTGGTCGGAGACCGAGTACGTCCCCGAGGTGTGGGAGTACCTGGCGATGCGCCAGTTCAACAACTTCCGCCCCTGCCCCACCATCACGGACACGGTCGGTGGCTACGAACTGCCGTCGGACCTCCACGCCCAGCCCGCCCTGCAACGGGTCATCGCGCTGGCCTCCAACGCCACCACGATCGTCAACGACCTGTACTCCTACACCAAGGAGCTCGCCAGCCCCGGCCGGCACCTCAACCTGCCCGTGGTGATCGCCGAGCGCGAGGGCGTCTCCGAGCGGGACGCCTACCTGAAGGGCGTCGAGGTCCACAACGAGCTCATGCACGCCTTCGAGGCGGAGGCGGCCGCCCTGGCCGCCGCCTGCCCGGTACCGACCGTGGTGCGCTTCCTGCGCGGCGTCGCCGTCTGGGTCGACGGCAACCACAACTGGCACCAGACCAACACCTACCGCTACAGCCTGCCTGATTTCTGGTAAGCGAGGAGATGACCGATGACCACGACCGACATCACCCCCCTGAACGGGTCCGCCCCCTTGAACGGCGCCGCCACCGTCCCCGGGCCGGCCACCCCCTACCAGGGCGACATCGCCCGCTACTGGGACCATGAGGCACGGCCCGTCAACCTGCGCCTCGGCGACGTCGACGGCCTCTACCACCACCACTACGGCATCGGCGACGTCGACCACTCCGCGCTGGGCGAGCCGGGTGACAGCGAGCGCGAGAAGAAGGTGATCGCCGAACTGCACCGGCTGGAGTCCGCACAGACCGGCGTCCTCCTGGACCACCTCGGCGACGTCACGGCCGGCGACACGCTCGTCGACGCCGGCTGCGGCCGCGGCGGCTCCATGGTGATGGCCCACCAGCGCTTCGGGGCCAAGGTCGAGGGCGTCACGCTCTCCGCCAAGCAGGCCGACTTCGGCAACCGCCGCGCCCGGGAGCTGGGCATCGACGACTCGGTCCGCGCCCGGGTCTGCAACATGCTGGCCACGCCGTTCGACACCGGCTCGGTCCGCTCGTCCTGGAACAACGAGTCCAGCATGTACGTCGACCTGCACGACCTCTTCGCCGAGCACTCCCGCATCCTGTCGGTGGGCGGCCGGTACGTGACCATCACGGGCTGCTGGAACCCCATCTACGGCCAGCCGTCGAAGTACGTGTCGCAGATCAACGCGCACTTCGAGTGCAACATCCACTCCCGCCGCGAGTACCTGCGGGCCATGGCCGACAACCGGCTGGTGCCCGCCGCCGTCATCGACCTGACCCCGGCGACCCTGCCCTACTGGGAGCTGCGGGCCACCGCGTCCTCGCTGGTCACGGGCATCGAGGAGGCGTTCATCAACTCGTATCGGGACGGCTCCTTCCAGTACGTCCTGATCGCCGCCGACCGCGTCTGACGGGACGGCGCCCGACGCGCACCGCTGTCCGCCGCCCGCGGCCCGGCCAGCCGC
>NZ_JBHXKE010000017.1:54770-61635 GCF_042722765.1 Kitasatospora sp. NPDC058406 | reverse complement strand
GCATCATCGGCAACATCGGCTGCACCACGCCGACGGTGCCGGGGCCGAGCCCGACCACCGACCCGGGCGGCGGTGCCGGCGGTGCCACCGGCGGGACGACTCCCAAGCCGTCGACCAAGCCGCCGACCTCGCCGTCGGCGCCGCCGAGCGGCAACGCGCTCGTGCCGTAGCGCGGCCGGGACGGAACCGGACCGCGGACAGGTAGACGGATGCGGACACGGAACCGGAAACGGTGAAGCGGCGGTGGCGGTCCTCCTCGGAGGGCCGCCACCGCCGTTTCGCCGTATTCGGCGCGATTCGTCACGCCCCGGCGGCCCGGTGGCGGGGCCGTGGCGGGGGCCTCCTCGTCCGGGCGGGAGAGGTGCGGCAGGATGTCCGCCATGACGTCCAGCGCTCATGACGAATCCGTCGGCCAGACCGGGCTCCCCGACGCCGCCGGGCCTGCCCCCGAGGTACCGGTGACCGGGGTCGACCAGGTCGTGACCAACACCGTGGTCGTGCCGGCGGACGAGGACCCGGTGGCGGCGGCCGGCAGCGAGGTGATCGGCGGCCCGCCCGGGAAGCGCGCGCTGCTCGGCGTCTCCTGGTGGGTCCCGGCACGCTTCCTCGCGCTGGTGGTCATCGTGGTCTCGGTGCTCGGCATGGCGCAGAAGCTGCCCTGCTACAACGCGGCCTGGTTCCAGCCGGGTTCGCCGCAGTACGTGCACGCCTGCTACAGCGACGTCCCGCACCTGTTCTCCGGGCGGGGCTTCGCGGCCGGACTGCACCCCTACGTGGACCGGATCCCGGGCACCACCGGGGATCTGCAGTTCCTCGAATACCCGGTGCTGACCGGTCTGTTCATGCAGATCTCGGCCTGGCTGACGCCCGGCGGCGGCACGCTCCAGGACCAGGAGCGGTGGTTCTGGGTGATCAACGCGGGCCTGCTGATGGCCTGCGCGGTGGTCGCCGTGGTGGCGCTCTCCCGCACCCACCGGCGCCGCCCCTGGGACGCCCTGATGTTCGCGCTGGCGCCCGTCCTGCTGCTCAACGCCACCGTCAACTGGGACCTGCTGGCGGTCGCGCTGGCCGCCGTCGCCCTGGCCTGGTGGGCCGGCTCGCGGCCGGTCCTGGCCGGGGTGTTCATCGGCCTGGCCACCGCCGCCAAGCTCTATCCGCTCCTGCTGCTGGGCCCGCTGCTGGTGCTCTGCTGGCGGGCCGGCCGGTGGCGCGACCTGCGCGGGCTGCTGGGCGGCGCGGTCGGCGCGTGGGTGCTGGTCAACCTGCCGATCATGATGGCCAACTGGCAGGGCTGGTCGACCTTCTACGTCTTCAGCAAGCACCGCAACGAGGACTACGGCTCGCTCTGGCTGATCCTGATGCAGACCCGCGGCGTCGGGCTGGAGAACCTCGACACCTTCATCGCGATCCTGATGGTACTGAGCTGTGCGGGGATAGCGTGGCTCGGCCTCTCGGCGCCCCGCCGCCCGCGGGTCGTCCAGCTGGCCTTCCTGGTGGTGGCCGCGTTCGTGGTGTTCAACAAGGTGTACTCGCCGCAGTACGTGCTCTGGCTGCTGCCGCTCGCGGTGCTGGCCCGGCCGCGCTGGCGGGACTTCCTGATCTGGCAGGCCTGCGAGGTGCTCTACACCCTGGGCATCTGGTCCCACCTGGGCTTCGTCACCGGGCCCAAGCAGCACGGGATCGGCGAGTCCTGGTACCACTTCGCGATCGTGCTGCACCTGCTCGGCACGCTCTACCTGGTCGGCGTGGTGATCCGGGACATCCTGCTGCCGGACCGCGACCCGGTGCGCTGGGACGGCAGCGACGACCCCTCCGGCGGGGTGCTCGACCAGGCCCCGGACGTCTTCGTGCTCGGCGCCGCCCGGCAGCTGCGCGAGGAGGCGAGCTACGCCGGGTACGCGCCGGCCGGCTCCGAGGGGTGGCTCATCGAGCCGCCCGCCCGTGCCCAGGAGCCGGCCGAGAAGTCCTGACGGCCGCCGGCGGCCGGTCGCCGGCGGCACTCCGGGGCCGGCCGGCGGCGACCGGCCGGCGACCGGTCAGCGGTCCACCACGCGGTCGAAGTGCGTGGTGGTGTGCCGCACCTGGAGACCGAGCTCGTCGCCGACCGCCGGCGGCTTGGTCTCGCCGTCCAGGAGGAGCAGCGAGACCTGCATGTGCGGCGGCTCGGCGAACCAGAGCTGCTTGCCGGTCCAGTTGTACGGCGACTTGGTCTTGTTGACGGTCGCCAGGCCGGCCCGGGCGATGCCCTTGGCCCGCGAGGACATGCCCTGCACGTACTTGGGCGCCTCCAGCCCGATGCCGTGCGCGGTGCCGCCGGCGACCACCAGCAGGTGGCCGTCGGCCGGCGCCGGGTGCTGGCGGTAGCCGTAGCGGTCGCCCTTGGCGACGGGGGTGACGTCCAGCACCGTCGCCCGGACCTCCAGCGCGCCGTGGTCGCCGAGCCAGAGCCGGGTGCCGATCCGGGCCCGGAACACGGTGTCCGGGTAGCGCCCGGCCAGCTGCTCCAGGCCCGCCGCACCGAGGTGGCTGACGAAGACGGTGTGCACCGGCACCCCGGCGGCCCGGGCGGTGTCCACCCAGTACGCGACCTCCTCGACCGGGCTGGAGCCGTCCGGCCGGTCCATCGGCAGGTGCAGCGCGAGGCCCTCGAAGGAGACGCCGTCCAGTTCGGCGGCGACCGCCGGGAGGTCGGCCGCCGAGACGCCGTGCCGGCGCATGGTGGTCATGCACTCCACGACCACCCGGGCGCCGTGCAGCGCGCGCACCCCGTCGAGGCTGGCCACCGTCCGGATCACCCGGGCGTGCGGCAGCGGCAGGGCCTCCTCGCCGACCCGGTACGGGGTGAGCACCAGCAGCTCGCCGCCGTACCAGTCGGCCGCGTCGGCCGCCTCGTAGGCGGTGCCGACCGCCAGCATGCCGGTGCCCAGCAGGGTGGCCTCCTCGGCCAGGCGGTGGTTGCCCAGCCCGTAGCCGTTGCCCTTCGCCACCGGCACCAGGCCGGGGAACTCGGCCAGGACGGAGCGCTGGTGGGTACGCCAGCGTTCGGTGTCGAGGTAGAGCGACAGCGTCATCGGGTCATCTCCCAGAGGGTGTGGGGCACGGGTGGCTCGGCGGCTACGGCGCTGTTGCTCAGCGGCGCGACATGTACAGGTCGAGCGCCTTGTGCAGCAGCTTGTTGAGCGGGTAGTCCCACTCGCCGAGGTACTCGGCGGCCTGGCCGCCGGTGCCGACCTTGAACTGGATCAGGCCGAACAGGTGGTCGTTCTCGTCCAGCGTGTCGGAGATGCCGCGGAGGTCGTACACCCCGCCGCCGAGCGCGTACGAGTCGCGCATCATCCGCCACTGGATCGCGTTGGACGGCTTGACCTCGCGCTTGTGGTTGGCGGAGGCGCCGTAGGAGTACCAGACGTGCTCGCCGACCACCAGCATCGTGGTCGCGGCCAGCGGCTCGCCCTCGTGGTAGGCGATGTAGAGCCGCATCCGGTTCGGGTCCTCGGCGGTGAGGGCCTTCCACATCCGCTGGAAGTAGGACAGCGGGCGCGGGGTGAACCGGTCGCGCTCGGCGGTCACCAGGTACAGCTGGTGGAAGATCGGCAGCTCGTCGTAGCCGCCCTGGATCACCTCGACGCCGCTCTTCTCGGCCTTCTTGATGTTCCGGCGCCAGAGCTGGTTGAAGCCCTTCTGGATGTCGTCCAGCGAGCGGTTGGCCAGCGGGACCTGGAAGACGTAGCGCGGCTGGACGTCGCCGAAGCCGGCGCCGCCGTCCTCGCCCTGGAGCCAGCCGGCCTTGCGCAGCCGGTCGGCCACCTCGAAGGCGCGGGGCTCGTACCAGTCGGCCTCGACGTCGCGCAGGCGCTTGGCCTGCTTGGCGGCGATGGCCTCCTTGATGGTCGGCGCGTTCCAGCGGCGGATGACCACCGGCGGGCCCATCTTCACCGAGAACGCGCCCTGCGACTTCAGGTGCGCCAGCATCGGCTGCAGCCAGCGGTCGAGGTCGCGGTCGAACCAGTCGATCACCGGGCCCTCGGGCAGGTAGGCCAGGTACCGCTTGACCTTGGGCAGCTGGCGGTAGAGCACCAGCCCGGCGCCGACGATCTGGTTGGTCTGGTCGAACCAGCCGATCGACTCGGTGCGCCACTCGGCCTTCACATCGCCCCAGGACGGCACCTGCATGTGGCTGGCCGAGGCGCGGCTCCTGATGAAGGCGAGGTGCTCCTCGCGGGTGATCGTCCTCAGGCGCAGGCTCATGCTCGGTGCTCCTCGTCGGTCGGGCTGCAGTGGGCCCCGGTATCTCGGGGTGACCTTATCGTCCGGGCCCCCCGGGGCTGCGGGCGCGGCGACGCCCCCGTCGCGCACCGGCCTGTCCTAGGTAGGTACGCGAGGGGGGCGCCGGGGGTTCCTTGCGCGGGGTGGCTAACCCCACAGGCCTCCGCGCGCCATTCCGAGGTAGAAGCCGATCGCCGAGGCGCCGAGCGTGATCATGAGGATGAACCGCTCCGCGGTGGTCACGGAGAGGAACACCCCCAGCAGGCCCGCGGCGATCCCGAACAGGCCGGTCCACGAGGTCAGCAGGTGCAGGTTGTGGAAGAACGAGGTGACGAAGGCGATGACGCCGAGGACGGCCGTGACGCCCACCAGGGCGTTCTCCCGCGGGTGCGGGTGGCCGTCGGTGTTCAGGGTGAGAGGGGGCATCCGGTGGATGGTCTGGGCCATGAGTCCCACCTCCTGGCGAGGAGACGAACGGGCAGGAAACCCGTTCCGTCCAGATTGCGGCGGTTGGACCGGTCTCACAACCCCTATGCGTTTTGTTCGGCCGTCCGGGTGCAGGTAGGCTGTGCCGTCTGCACTGGTGTAGTTGTGCCTTCCTCTGCCCTCTTCCGGGTGAGCGGAGTCAGGCTGTCGGACCCGGCCGCTACGGTGGGCCGGAGTCGACACTGCTCCGGTGCCGACGCTGCACAACCCTCCTGCCACGGAAAGACCGTGGCCGCTGAGTCCAAAGGAGGTGGGTTACTCATGCGTCACTACGAGCTGATGGTCATCCTCGACCCGTCGGTCGAGGAGCGCGCTGTCTCCCCCCTGATCGAGAGCTTCCTCGCTGTCGTCCGCAACGGCGGTGGCAAGGTCGAGAAGGTCGACACCTGGGGTCGCCGCCGTCTGGCTTACGAGATCAACAAGCAGTCCGAGGGCATCTACTCGGTCATCGACCTCCAGGCCACGCCTGAGGTCGTCAAGGAGCTCGACCGCCAGCTTGGCCTGAGCGAGTCGGTTCTGCGGACCAAGGTCCTGCGCCCGGACACCCACTGAGCCACCTCTGAGGCCTTCGGGTCTCGGGTAGCTCGCGACCGTTGTTTCACGTGAAACAGCGGTGAACGGACATCTTCCCGAGAGGTCATCACCACCATGGCAGGCGAGACCGTCATCACCCTCGTCGGCAATCTCGTCGACGACCCCGAGCTGCGCTTCACCCCGTCGGGTGCGGCGGTCGCGAAGTTCCGTATCGCGTCCACCCCCCGCACCTTCGACCGTCAGACGAACGAGTGGAAGGACGGCGAGAGCCTCTTCCTCACGTGCAACGTCTGGCGGCAGCCGGCGGAGAACGTGGCCGAGTCGCTGCAGCGCGGCATGCGCGTCATCGTGCAGGGCCGACTGCGCCAGCGGTCTTACGAGACCAAGGAAGGCGAGAAGCGGACGGTCTTCGAGGTTGAGGTCGACGAGGTCGGTCCGAGCCTGCGCTCGGCGACCGCGAAGGTCACCCGGGCCAACCGGTCCGGTGCTCCCGGCGGCGGCGGCTTCGGCGGCGGCCCGCAGGGCGGCGGCCAGAGCGGTGGCAACTGGGGCGGCGGCAGCGGCGGACAGCAGGGCGGCAACTGGGGTGGCAACTCCGGTGGCCAGTCCGGTCCCTCCGACGACCCGTGGGCTTCCAGCACCCCCTCATCCGGTGGCAACAGCAACCAGGGTGGCGGCGGCGGTTGGGGTGCCCCGGCCGGTGGCGGCTTCTCGGAAGAGCCCCCGTTCTAAGAGCTGACAGATTTCGTGCGGACGGGCCGCCGGCGTCCTCGGACGCCCGCCCGGCCGTGAACCCCAAATGGAGCGCACAATGGCGAAGCCGCCTGCTCGCAAGCCGAAGAAGAAGGTTTGCGTCTTCTGCAAGGACAAGGTCAACTACGTTGACTACAAGGACACGAACCTGCTGCGGAAGTTCATCTCCGACCGTGGCAAGATCCGTGCCCGCCGGGTCACCGGCAACTGCACCCAGCACCAGCGTGACGTCGCCACGGCCGTGAAGAACAGCCGTGAGATGGCGCTGCTGCCCTACACCAGCACCGCGCGCTAAGAGAGGGTGACCAAGTAATGAAGATCATCCTCACGCACGAGGTGCCGGGTCTCGGCTCCGCCGGCGAGGTCGTCGAGGTCAAGGACGGCTACGCCCGCAACTACCTGGTCCCGCGTGGCTTCGCCATCCGCTGGACCAAGGGCGGCCAGAAGGACGTGGACGCGATCCGTCGCGCCCGCAAGATCCACGAGATCCAGACCCTTGAGGCTGCCAACGAGGTCAAGGGCAAGCTCGAGGGCGTCCAGGTCAAGCTGGCCGTTCGCTCCGGCGAGGCCGGCCGTCTGTTCGGCTCGGTGACCCAGGCCGACGTCGTCGAGGCCATCAAGGCCGCCGGCGGCCCGGCCGTGGACAAGCGCGCCGTCGCGATCTCCTCGCCGATCAAGACCGTGGGCACCCACAAGGTCTCGGTCAAGCTGCACTCCGACGTCCAGGCCAACCTCGACGTCGCCGTCGTGGCTGCCTGAACCCGGTAGCTGAAGCGCCGAAGCAGTGGCCCGAGGGCCGGCCTCCCCCGTGCGGGGAGGGCGGGGC